>CALDSS010000033.1 GCA_937924495.1 uncultured Saprospiraceae bacterium | reverse complement strand
AATTGATTGGCTAATATTTCCATTTGTAGATCAGTGGCTTCATTACCGCAAAGTTTTAGATGCTTTTCGATTTTATCCATTAGTGCCTCTGTTTTTTTATTTCCAACACAGTAGCCAGCGGTGCAACGTCCTCCACTCGGAAACTTTGAACCACTTGCATAGACGATTGTCCGAACGGTCGAGAGTATTTCCCCTTCTCCCAAAAAGTGAACATTTGGACAAAAGGTTTGATCCAAAATGAAAACAGGATCGATTGCAGTTTCACCTGCTGCCGTTTTACGTTTTTTGCTTAATGCCGCTTTCAATTTTATCAAATCTGGAACTTCTACTCGTGGGTTGGTCGGTATCTCAGCGATTATGTAGGGAATGGCATCTTCCTGCGCAATTTTATCTAAAACGATATTGATTCCCTCCACCATATCATTGCCACCATCAACGGGCAAATCGACCACTTCGACATGCTCAAGCGTAGCTGCAACGCGTCTTGCCTGATCATTTGTTCCACCATAACAGTTTGGCGGAACGACAAATTTTATGGCTTTTCCTTTGTGATTTTCGTTGGCATCATCAATAAGCCCCATCGCAATCGCGTATTGAATTGACAATCCACTTGAGCCAAGCAATGCTTTGGTTTTGGTGCCGGTAATCGTTGCAATCGAATCCAAAACCAATTTTTTATTTGCTTCGTAATTGCTTTTTTTCTGGTCAATTACTGTTTGATTTACAAGCGATTTTAAAGCAGTCAAGCTATTGTCAGGCGTCATGGCAACGGACTCTCGTCTTCGGACATGTTGTATCGCTGGGATATAAGGTTCGTTGTCTTTTCCATTGATTAAAATGACACTTCCAAGGCCATCGTGCAGACTAACAAAAAAGTCAATATTATCATGGAGAGCGATTTTTCCAATTTCATTTTCATTAGAAATATAAATGATACTTCCATTAAAATTGGAAAGGTCTGAGGCGTCTTTTACTTTCTTTAATTCGAAGTTGTAACCATAAATACTCTTGAGCGTGGCCGCATCAAAAGCACTTGGCAAATCACCTGAATAGCAGATTTGAGTGTTTTTATTATCTAAAGAATTTGTTCTTAAAACAGCCAAAATTGGAATCGTTTGAGAAGAAAAGCTAATTACATTTTTTGGATTGAGATTAATGAGATTTGCAATTCCCCATTCCAAAACGCAAGACAATGGATGTCCTAATCGAATGTAATCGTAGGCCGTTGGCAATTCTTTCAATGCAGCCGCATCAGAATTGTTGTCTTTGAATAAGGTTTCAAACTGGTCAATAAATTGAGTTTTAGCCAGTTTTTCTTCAAAAATATCCAATCGATGAGTGGTGAGTTTCATCCAATCCTCTGGCATATTTTCTATTACCGATTTTAAATAATTTCGCTGCTTATCGATGTTCATATTATTTCTTTAAAATAGGGCGGCAATTTAAGGAATTCAGGAATTACATTTGGTATTTTGTTGAAGGCGTATTTGAATAAATTAAATGGTGGGACGACGTTAGTCGTGCCACCATGAGCGACTTTTCGTGGCACGACTCAAGTCGTCCCACGAATTATTGTATTTAAATGATGAAAATACCTTAATTGAATTTCTTAACTGAGGATGTCACAGGAAGTGACAGCCTCAGCGTGCCTCAAGTTTTTTATTAATAAAATCTATTTTTGCCACTATGAGTAAAATTTCAATAGGATTTGAAAAATGGATTCCAAATAGCCATCTCGATGAATTGAAAGGGCAGTTGGAAGATTTAAGAATTGAAGAAAACCAAGTTGCGGATTTTGAGGAATTGGCTGAAAAGTTATTGAACGAAAAGATTCAGGTGGGACTGCTTCCGTTGCATAAAATTCCAATTGAAAGGCCAAAAGGTCTTTTGATTGGTGCCTTGACGAAACGCGAAAATGCCTCCGAAATTTTAGTTCTAAAAAAGGAAAAATCGGTCAATGGAAAATTGTTGAATTTGGGAGAGGGTGCAACAGTTTCGATTTTTTCAGATTTACAAAAAGCTCAATTGCAAGTTTTTAGAGAGGATTTAGTTTTTACTAAAGTTGAAAAATTGAGTGATGATTTCGAAACGGATGCAATTCTATTGCCTGCTTGGCAAGCGAATCATTTTGGAGCAGAATATTTGAAAATGCCTATTCGCCCAGAGGAATTGATACCAGCTTCTGGCCAAGGTGCTTTTGGATTTGTTTGTTTAGAATCTAATATTCGAATGCGAAAAATTTTAAAACAAATTCATCAACCCAAAACTGCAGCAGAGACAAATATCGAAAGAGCAATTCAAAGAGATTTAAATCACCCAGTCGCTGCATTTTGCACTAAAAATAATTTAAACCATTTTCATGTTTATGCTACTGCCCAACGAGATGGGCAATTGTATCATTTCAGCCATTCTTCAACTATTTCTGATGAATTGGTGAGTAAGGTGGTTGAGGAGTTAGGCGGATAATCCTCTGACGATTTCAGCGAGATTTATCCAATTTTCATTTTTATCATAAAATAGATAATAAACGGGTTTGCCCCATTTTAGATTGGATTTTTTGCTCATTGCCCTCACTTCCGCTCTCATTTTTTTAAAAGTATTGGGTTTCACTTGGATGCCAGCGATAGACTTTCCTTCCTTTTTCACCAAAAGATCCACCCTTAAATTTTCATCCAAATATCCCTTTGCTTCTGAAATAAGAAATTGTGGTAAATTTTCAGCCAAATCCCGCAGTGCTTTTTTCTCCAAAATTCCACCTCTCATAGATTGGACTACAAACAAATCATATTCCCATTGAACGCATTCGGTGAGCGTGAATTTATATTCTCCCCAAAACTCCTTTTGAGCTAAAAAAAGGTTGGAACCAAAGTCTTCAATTGTTCCTTGGCTTTTAATACCACAAGTACAATTGTGCTCATGATGATATTTGATGAGTTGGACAAGGGCTTCTTTAGATTTGGGTTGGTGTTTTTTGATTAATTTCATCACAGGGACACTTCTCTCAGGGGCTGAGATGCCCATTTTGCCGTTTAGTAGATTGAGTAGTCCTCCCGTGTATGCCACAGCTTATTTAATTAGTTGATTAAGTTAATTGGTTATTTTGTCATATAATTTCTATCTCTTTCTCATTTATCCAACCCTCATCGCCGTCTGCTAATTTTACTTTGTGGTAGTTATCGATTTTATCTAAAAGTTGGACTTTAGTGCCTTCGTGCAAGGTCATAATGTTCTCGCTATTTTCTTCCGGGGCACTTTTGAAATCTATTTGTTTTTCGATAATAATTGCCCCTTTAAAATTGAGTTCATGACTTTTTCTGGCTAAGCCGAAAAGGATTCCAAAACCTGCTAAAACCAAACTTGCAATGGAAATGATTTTTAAAATTCGCTGGTTGCTATTTAGTTTTTGAAGTAATTGAGCGATGAAAATTCCTAACCCAATCCAAAGAAAAAGAATTGAAAAAATAGCCCAACCCGTTGAGAAAAATAGGTCTCGAATTCCACCAAAAAAACTGGTTACAAAAAAGGGTGGGAGGGGCTCAATTTCATCGACTGTAGAAACTTTTGCATGATTCAGATTGTGTAAAATGTCTTTGTCATTTGGCGAATTTTTACGTGCACGTTCAAAATTTAGAATTGCCTTTCCGAGGTTTCCATTTTTGAAATAGGCATTTCCTAAATTGTAATAAAGGTCAGAAGAGTATTCACCCGTTTCCAAAATAGCTTCATAATTTGAAATAGCCGATTGGTAATCCTTTTTGGCGTAAGCCTCATTTGCAGTCTCAAAAGGAGTGGTGGCCTTCAAATTTTGAATAAAAAAAATGCTACAACAAACCACCAAAAAGACGGACAATGTTGTAGCATTTATATTGTTTCCCAATTTCATAAATCATCGTATTTGATGACTCAAAAGTAGGAAGTGTTCTTTTTATAAAAAAGTCTATTCGATCAATAAAGAATAATCTTCTACCTCGCCTGCATGATAACTTGCACATCCATCTGGAATTGGGTTGGGACTTGAGATGACTCTCATTCTTGTAAGACCAGAAAAGACATCAGATGGAATTCTAATATTCGCTGAATGATATTGAGAACGTGCCTTGTCAACTACCAACTCGACAGGATCAAAATCTCCGTTTCTATCAAAATCAATATAGACTTTCAAATAGGTAAGTCCTTGATTACCAATTGATTCTGTAGCAAAGCAATTAGGATGAGTACGGGTGTATTTAATTACATTCTTTGTGTTATCAGCATATCCATTGTCATTGCCAGTTGGAAAATATTGCTTGTTGAAAAGTGCTCTTTCGATATGTAAGCTATTACTTTGATTCGAAGCAGGAGGACAATAATCTGCTACATTATTGCAGGTTCCTTGAAAATAAAAAGCACTTGACATCACCTCAATCGAAGAATTTCTTTTGATAACATCTGCAAATCGAGAATTGAAAATCTTCATTTTATCTTCTTGAGAAAGCAAAGGGTCTCTCCAAAAGTAAAAGCGATCTGCTCTAATGATTTTCTCAAATTGCTGCGAAAGCATTTTATGCAAAGTCTCCCCAATTGGATACCATTGAAATTTATCTTCTGCCAATAAACCTACCCACAAATCAATGTTATTGACATTTCCATAAGCAGTTTGAAGTGCATTGGCAGTTGTTGGGTTGGAGGAAATTTGATTAAAAGAAGTAATAGGTGACATCCCTAATCCTTGCCGCACTGTATTGAAGTCGGCAATTCCATGATCTCGTCCTCTTTGGATATTTAGCGCCGCTAAATCCATTCCACCAGAGCCTGGAGCACCGAAAAGAAAATTTCTTGCGGCATCTACTATTTTTTCATCAATGGTTTCTTGTTTATTTGCAAATAATCCTCGAATAATTGGATCGGGGCCGAAATCGGTCATTAATCTAACATTAAAAAAGGCATCTTTTAGTGGAAGGTTTGCCGTGGCAACAAAATCAGCTCCATTACATTCGTTAAAAATCAATTGCAATTCATCCGATATCATAGTATGCCCCAAGCGATAGGCAGCTGTCGCAAATTCGGTTGAAATATCGGGAGCCATTGATGGATCATAATTATCATTAATCATATTAATTCCTAAAGTCGGTAAAAGCTCGTACACCACAATTGATTGAATAATTCCGCCAACCATTTTTCGAGCATATTGATAATTGAACTCATCATCTGTTGAACCATTGGCTATCAATTCGTCACATATTCTATTATGCTCCTTCATGAAAAGTGTGTGCAAAGTGGTGAGCCCGGGCTGTTCACTTGCTCTAACATCTCCTGATACGAATATTTTCTGTGGGTTTCCATCATGATCTCTATCGCCTCCCATGCGAGGGGCAGTTGGATCAATAGGGCTTGCATATTCACCATCAATTGTGTTGTAGGGGAGTAGTGGTCCATGAGCGGAAGAAGAGGCCTTTAGTTTTCCGCCTGAAAAAGAACGTAACCATGAGGCACGATCCACATCTGAGCCATAAACGACCGAGCCATCAATCCATGAAGTAATGGTGTTGAGTTGCATTCTTGGGTTGTTGGTTGAAGTACCAGTTCCAGCCTCAAAATGAGATCTCGTGAAAGGGATTATTGCTTGACCTTGCCTAAATGGGTCGAACTGAGGATCACCAATTGGAACTGGAATGGGAACAAACTCTGATTCTCCTTCCTCGGTAGCAGTAATGTCATGATCCAAAAATTGCAAAAAGGTAAAAACCAAGCGATTCAACCCCGCTTGACTTGGCAAACTGGTCGGCTGAGCGATAACGGTATTACTAATGGTACGAGGATTTCCTCTATCTAAAATTGTGGAACCATCTCCATCGTAGGCTGCAGGAAATTCCCTAACAAATTCGATATGTGCTTTTCCTTCATCCACATTATTCAAATCATTAAAAGACCCATCCATCGTTCGGAAGAGATTATAATTGCATACCTCTGGTGTGTTGCTTTGAGTGGTAAAACCACTTGGATAGGTTAGCCCAAAAGGAAAACACCCCTCAGGCAATTGCGCATTTAGACTTTTTGTAGCAAAAAGAAAAAGGAATGCACAGCTGAAAACAGCTACTACATTTTTGTTCATAGTCCGATCTTGATTAAAATTTTAATTAATTTGCGAGTATTGACCTTGTGGAAAGGGGATTAGAAAGGAGGGAATAACTGTCCGCAAAAATACAGTTCATTTAAGGTGAATACAATTCATAAACCTTAAATCTTTTAAAATACCGATTTGTTAGAAGAATGTAATTTAGAAACGCCTAAAAATTAATATCCCGATTTCAAAAAAAATAGCGAAGGAAAAGAGATTGATAATGAGGTTTTTCGAGCTAATTTTTTGAATTGGGGAGCGAAGTTATTTTTTGAGTAATACTTAATATGAACCGAAATATCTACGTAAAAACCACTCTAAACCAAGCAAAAGGAAAAGACCCAAAAAGAGCCATCTCAGGTTAATGACACTTCTGGTTTTGGAAGTATTATAGATTACTGGCTTTACAGTTCCTGCTGCTTCGAGCATAGCAGGTAACTCAGTCAATTGACTGAGATACAACATGTTACCACCAGAATTTTCTGCAATAAGTTTAAGCAATCCATGATCTGCAGTTGATTCAAATCCTTCCAATTGAACTGGCTTAACACTAAATTGGCCTTGGTAATCCAGTTTCTGACCTGCACTCATTACAGAACCTGAAAAAGAATAATTTCCAACAGGAAAGATGCCTACATTTTGAGAATAGGTTCTACCTGTTTTATTAAAAGTGAAAGGGTAGGACTTGCCATCTGAACTTGTAATATTTATAGTCGCATCTGGCTCATTGATGAGTTCAAAATTCTCGTTGTACAACTCCGCATCAAAAATAATAGGCTCGTTTTCGTTATAAATATTTTTGGACTGACTGATTCTGAACTTCCTTTTGTCTTCTTTTAAAGAAAGATATTGAACCGTTTTACTCAAAACCTCCTCGAAAATATCATGGTTTTGATTTTGTAGAAAATCGAATAAGCGCCATTTGTAAATGCCCTCTGCATTCAAAACGCCAATTCGAGTTCCATTTGATTCGCCCATTGTGAGTAATGGGAATTTGGTTTCAACCTTCGAAATTTTCTGATAAAGAAGGGTTTGTCCATTCCCAACTTCTTTAAAATCACCGAAAGGAGAAGTCAAAGGAGCGAATTTGGGCAATCCATTTCTTACTTCATCTGAAATGGTAAACAAATTAAAATTGGAAGCCACCGTGGCCTGTACATCATTGGTGTTCTTATTGTCTGTCGATGCATTGAGATAAGGTTGCAAATTGTTCAGGGCATTATAATCCGTTTGCATACCTCCGATGTAGAGCCGTGGTGTCCGTTTTTTATCTAAAGCTGCCAAAATACTATTGGCCGAATTGGTTTTGGATGGCAATTGATGCAAAATCACAAAATCGAAATTATTCAAATTTTTCTTCGGTGAGGAAGCAAAATCAGTTTCTACCTCATAATTTTTTGCCTTTTCTAAGGTCTGCTTGATGGCCGTAATGTCAGGATGTGGTGCATTGGCTATAATCAGAATCTTTTGTCGAGCATCCAGTACATCAATGAAAATATCCTTTGTATTATTGGAAGTGGTAGCCTCACCAGGGATAGAAGAAAGACTCAAACGATATCGTTGTACTCCAGCTTGATCCGCTTCCAAAACAATTTCTTCCGTTTTGAAAAAGTCGTTTTTGCTGATGTTGATTGGTCTTTCTTGTAGCTTCCTTGCTTTATCGCCTTCTACTTTTGAAATAGAAAGTTTGGTGCTGGAAGCCGTGCTATTAACTGCTGCTATATCTAGCTGAATACTAAATTTATCTCCGAGGTAAACGATTTTATTATTGAAAACCCGCTTTATTAAAAGGTCTCTTTTTGGAGTAGTGTCTCCCAAGGCAACCGTGTAAATTGGAACGGACAACTTAGTTCCTGAATAGAGCGGGTTACTTCCCTTATTATAAATTCCATCCGTAGCGAGGACTACTGCACCCAAGTTTTGATTGCTGTAATTATCATAAACTGATTGCATCATTTCTGAGACATCACTCACTTTGTCTTTAAATTCAAAATCTAATCCTTCTCTCACCTCAGAACCAAAACCATAAGTTCTTACTTCGTATTTTTCTTCTAAAGAGGTTTTTAAATTGGTTATAACTGACTGGTAATCAGTAAGTTGTTCCTCTTTCATTTCGTTTGAAATGGATTCGGAAACATCTTGCGCTATAACAACAATTGGCTTTTTTGTCTCAGTGATCAAAGATTTTAAAAGCGGCTCCAACAATAATAAAGCAATAAATCCAACTGAGAGAAAACGAAGAATACTCAATGCCCATCTAAACCAAGAAGGCTGATCTTTGAAGGTGTCATCCCGAAAATAAAGAAGTGAGGCACCAATGATGCCAGCCAATACACAAAAAACGAAATACCAATTCGGATATTGAAAAGTAAGTGATTCCAAGTTTTCAGGATTTAACAGTAAAGTGAGCATGGGCTGATTGTTGGGTCTTTAACCCGTTAGTCAACGCATTAATCTATGCTTAGTTGCGCAAATTAATTTGGCTTTTCTTTCAACCTTCGATTCCAAAGCACAGCTGCACCAATTGTTCCAATCAAAACAAGCATGATTGAAATAATTTCTGCCTGTGTCCATTGGCCGCCAAGAAAATCAATTTTATCATTTACTCGGATTGATTCGATTAAATAACGCTCAATTCCACTAAAGAATAAAGTGATGAAAAATATAATTCCTGGAACAGTAATTTTCTTTCTTAGCCACCATAAAAAAGAACCAATACCTGTGAACATAACGGTTTCATAAAGTGGTGTGGGGTAAACCTTCGGATCTAACTCATGACAATATTTTACACCGCAGGCCTCCATGCATCTGTCCTCTGCCATCATTCTTTGACCCATCAATTCTCGATATTTATCTGCATCGCACATTTCCATCAAAACCCCATCATTGTTGACATTTTGTGGATATTCGTAACTCCACATCCAATCTGGGAACATCCACCATTCAGGCATGTCTGCTGCTGCAATTCCCCAGTCGCCATCTCCTGAAAGTTGACATCCGATTCTACCAACCGCCATTGAAAAAATAAAAGCTGGTCCCAAAGCATCAAAGAAATGCCAAAACGGAATATTTAATTTTCGGATGTACCAACAAAGCGTTAGAAATCCTACAATCAAACCTCCATAAATCGCGAGCCCACTTCCAGAGAAGAAAACACCGATTGGGTCGGCAAAAAACGCGCGCATTGCCGCGACACTTTCAAAACTGGCAAATAATTTTGCACCCAAGACACCAGAAACAGCCGCGACAACCGCCAAATCTCCAACTCTATGATGAGGAAATTCGTTTTGTAATTCCGCTTTTGGTTCTGGCAATTTATCTTTTTCTTTTGACCACCAGTGTATGGCCGTGAAGGCAATTCCTAAAACGATTCCTGAAATCCAGTTTCCTTCCCATGAGAAAAGTTTACCAATTGGATCGGCTTGAAATACTTCAAAATTTTGAACTAAAAGTCCTCCTTTGAAGCCCATTACAAATCCGTATAATCCATTGGAAATCAAGTCAATAAGTGACGCAGGTTCCCCAATCATCACTTTTACTTTTCGAGGCTGCAGGTGTCCTTCCTCTGCTTTTCTTTTTAATTCTAAGTATAGAAAATAAGCAGCAGTCAGAATTGACAAGACTAATAGGAAACCGAACATTTTGAAGATGCTTGTCCAATTGTCAGGTTGCGTTCCGAACAGGTCATGAAATAAGTAGGAAAGATCTGGATACATAGTTTTTCTCGTATTTAGAACTTGAAGTTCCTTTCATTTGTTGAGCAAATATAGAATTCTATGTTTCTTGCAGAAACTTTTAAGTAGATTATGAGTGCGAATAGATTAAATAAAATCAAGACATTTTTAGAAGGATCGCCAAATGACCCCTTTCTTTTGTATGCACTTGCCAAAGAATATGAAAAATTAGGGGACGAAAAATCTGCGATTTCTGAGTTTGAAAATTTGTCAAAAAGCCATCCTGATTATGTAGGAACGTATTATCATTTAGGTAAAATCTATGAAAGACAAGATGAAATTGAAAAGGCGCTGAACGTTTATGAAAATGGAATAACAGTCGCAAAAAAGATAGGTGATAAACACGCTTTGGGCGAATTGGCAAGTGCTAAGTTACTGATAGAATAGAATTGTTTTAGGTCGGAATAGTCAAAATTGACATGATTTATCTTAAAATTAAATTACTCATTTAGTATTTTCTCGATATTTAATTTATGAAATTTTATTGATTCCTCCGAGTGTAAATTGCTGCCAAATAGGCTACAAGTAAAGGAATAAAAGCAAAGGTAGAAAGCATCGTTAAAGTTACTAAGATTTGATAAGCTGCATCTGCACTGGTCGAGTTTCTTATGCCACCCATAATATTGAAAACAGCTCTTTCAAGATTCAAATACGTGAGCATAGCAATTATTCCAGTCATTGGGAGTAAGGTCCCTAAAGCTATGTAAGTGGTACTAAGCTCCGTAAATTTTTTCAAAAAATAGAATAGTAATCCCAAACGCCATGCCGCCACCACTGCCAAAAACCATGCATTGACACTGGCTGCCGTTTCAATGTCCACAAACCTTTCTATCGGAATGGCATATAGTATTGCTGGGAATGAGGTTAAACTGATAAAAGTTAAAACTGTAAAATAATTCCAACCTTTTACCCGAAAGGGAAGGATGACTAACCAAATCAATAATGCTAAAACGAAAATATAAACGACCGATCCTAATCCTAAATGTTGACCTAAATGCGCTCCAGGATCGTCCCAATAACGTCCCATTCCAACAATCCATGTACCGATAAGCCCAGCCATGAAATGCTGTTTTTCAAAGGACTCAATTTCTATTTTAGAAATACGAAAGGTGAGTAATTGTAGAATTGTTTTTAACATGGTTTCGGTTTTCTTAGAGGAGGCTGTCCCATAAGTACTATTTTGCCTCATGTTTACTAAATTTTTAAACTTTAGTAAACATAAAATCAGCGAATTATAAATTTAAAAATAACTAAATCGTCTGATTTCATTGGGCATGAGACATCCTCTTCTAATTGAAATTTATTGCTTAATTATTTTCTCTATTTTGGTAGAGAAATCACTTTGAACTTTTAAGAAATAAACTCCATTGGAAACAGAATATAAATTAAGCCAATGCTGAAAGCTACCACTCGGTTGAAGTCCTAAATTTTCATGAACTAAAGTTTTACCCACAGCATCGATCAATGAAATTTTAATGTTTGATTTTGATTCTAAAGTGCTGGTAATCAATATTTTATCACTCGACGGGTTAGGCGAAATTTTTAAACTATTTTCAAAAACTAAATCTTTTGTATTGGAAACATTAGCTCCAAATGCCTCAATGCCATACCATGGTGATTGGCTTTGTGCTTGATCAATTCCTACCAAAAACAAACCTGGAGAGATGGGTGAGAAAGTTTGGGAACCCATTTCTTCTCCAATTGGAGAAAGTGGTTTCAGATGAATTGAATCTGCATCAATTTTCATCAAAAGAGAGGTTGCTATTGGGTATAATTGAGTCGGTGCCTCTCCGAAGTCATTATCTACATTTGTATTGCCATTTGTCCAATTCATATTAGAATTTTGAGATTTTGAGGATATAACCAACGTTGATCTTCGAGAAGTATTTAAGGGTTCTTCTGTCAATGACAACCACGCAACGGTTCCAAAATCATTTGCGCCTAAAACCTCCAAATTGCCAGCTTGAATTACGAATGGACTATTTAGTTTTCCAGTAATGGAAATCATATTAGGTGTTTCGGTTTTGACGAATCCATTTTCGGCATCAAAGGTTGTTTCAAGAGTTGAGGTCGTGATGATAGATTCGTCATTTAATTCTTGCAAAGCGTCTAAATCTATATCTCCCGCATAATCAAAAGTTGCGATTCTAATTGATGATTGAAGGGCTAATCTTCGGTCATAAGGACTTATTGAACCCCAACGGCCAGTGCGGTCAAATCTAGAAATACCATGAAGATAATTTTTGCTGTATTTTACAAGATTCACGTTTTCGGCAGGTTGAATTAAATTATTTCTAAATGCAAACGCATAAATTGGTGATAGCACCATCTGCGCAGGATTTCGATGAAAATCCCACCAACCATTTATGAAATCTGATTCCCAATCCCAATTCGTCTCGGCATATTGAAAATACATTAAGGCATCAGCATTATGGTAAGAACCATAGGCTGTCATAATTGGAAAAAGCTCAGTTTGAAAACGGTTTGGGAAGCCTTGCCCAATTTCACTAATTGTATAGGGTTTACCTTCCATCGCAAATCCACCGAAAATTTTAGAAGTTGATCCCAAATCCCAATCATCCACTCTTGTAGAATTGCCGATGCTCCAATCAGAGAATGACCAACCGTTCGGATAAGAAGCATGATCCCAATAAGAATGATCATCAATAAAATCTAAATCAGAATTAGCGTAAATATCAGCTACTCCCGGGTGTGCATTGGTGCCCCCAATTGGTACTTTGACGTTCAAATCACTTTTTAAAAAACGATGTATTTCATCAAAATAATCTTTTTGTATTTTAATATAAAATTCAGTTTGGTCTTTTGATCTCGTCTCTGTGAAATTCCCTAATTCGTCATATCTCAATCGACGTGGTTTGTCAGCAGATTCACCGTTTTCTAAACCAGATTTTCCAGATTCTTCAAAAACGACATTATCCAACCAATAAGAACCTTCTTCCTCTACCATAAAACCAAATCGAACCCTGCCATCATTATCTTCAAAAGGCGTTACTTGCATTTCAAATTCTTGCCAATCTTCCGTCATATCGAAAAAGTCTCCGTTGTACCATTGCCATGGAGAAAAGTTTTGTTGCGCATAGATTGTTAATTCACGAGGCGCATCTGCCTTTGCGGCAAATTTAACGGTATAGGTTTTCCCTAATTCCACAGATAAGTCCCTTTGCGTAAATTGAATATGCCAATTCGTTCCAGTTACCGTTTCAACATCAATTCTACAGGAATAGTCCCCTTCATATTTTTCATTTTCATCAATTTCAAAATTCGCCGCAGCAGAGCTATGTAGTTCCAAATACCAATCAGGATCAATCTTTCCACTTTCAAAATCGCCATCTGCAATTTGATTGGTATTATTACTTCCAGTTATTCCAGCATTCCAAGCGTTTGTTAGTTCATTTGATGAACTGTATTTACTACTTAAAAAATTCCAATAAAATTCGTCAAGCATTTCATCATGCCGGTCTGTTAAGATACCGTCATTGTCCCAAGTCGAAAGTCTATTTTCTTTCCATCGGCCATAAAGCGTATTCTCATTAGATATTTCTACCATTGCAATCGTTGGGTCATTCTTTAGTGCTTGGTTAGTGTATGGATTTACAGAATTTAATAGCTGTGTGGCATATTCTTTCTGTAATTCAATTAATTGTGGGTCGAACATATTAATAACCTTTCCGCCATCGTGAAAATCGTCCGCATCGGGTATTCCATCTGCTTCTGCAAACCTCCGACTTACGTGTAAATTAATATTCGCGTAAATTCCATTCCTTTTAAGTTGATAAAGGAAGTAGTGCAGTTTATCCAACTGCTCAGGATGAAATGTTCTGGTTCCTTCCGTACTTCTATCAAAAATAGTCCCGTCTTGGTCCGACCAAGGATTATCCATGTGATGGAAACGGATAATGTTAATCCCCATTTTTCTCATACGAGCCGCAATAGCAGCAGCATATTCTTTTTCTGGAAAACAACCCGCACTCGTAACATTGAATCCCCAAAATCTAATTTGTTTTCCACCAGAATAAAAATGTCCATCAGAACGAGTTGTAAGAAAACTATTTATAGGAGTTGCTTGAAATTCAGGCAAATATTTTTGATTCGTAGAATCAAAAGCTGGCATATAAAATTCGTATCCACCAGAAAATTGCTGCGCAAAAATTGAGATTGGAAAGAGAAAAAGGATGGCCAGTTTTTTCATGAATAGAGTTTTGACTAAAAGTAATTGAGAATCATGATTTGGAAGGGAAAAGTGAAGGTTTATATTTGCGTGCTAATTTACAATCACACTCTAAATCGTAAATATTATGCAATCAATTCAAGCTACTATTGAGAAAACATGGGATGATCGAGACTTATTGAAAACTCAAGAGAGTCAAAACGCCATAAAAGAAGTTTTAGAACTTTTAGATAAAGGGAAAATAAGAGTTGCTGAACCAACAAAGGATGGAAATTGGAAAGTAAATGATTGGGTTAAAAAAGCTGTTGTGCTTTATTTTCCAATTGCAGAAATGGAAACTATTGAGGTTGGGCCTTACGAATATCATGATAAAATTCCATTGAAAAAGGAGTATGCAATGCAAGGAGTAAGAGTAGTGCCTCCAGCCGTTGCTCGGCATGGAGCTTATCTCGAAAAAGGAGTCATTATGATGCCAAGTTATGTAAATATCGGAGCATGGGTTGGTTCAGGAACCATGGTTGATACATGGGCAACTGTTGGAAGTTGTGCACAAATTGGCCGTAATGTTCATCTTAGTGGTGGGGTAGGAATAGGTGGAGTTTTAGAACCATTACAGGCTACGCCCACTATTATTGAAGATAACTGTTTCATAGGTTCAAGGTGCATCATCGTAGAAGGAGTTCGAGTTGGACAGGAAGCTGTTTTAGGTGCCAATGTAGTACTTACCAAATCAACACGAATTATTGATGTAAGTGGTTCAGAACCAGTAACATACAAAGGTGAAGTGCCCCCTCGGTCTGTTGTGATTCCTGGAACTTATACCAAAGAATTTCCTGCTGGAAGTTATCAAGTAGCCTGTGCTTTAATTATCGGAAAGCGGAAAGAAAGTACAGATAAGAAGGTTTCTTTAAATAGTGCTTTGCGAGATTATGGAGTTTCGGTGTAAAAACATAAAGAATCGAGGATGCCCCAAAAAGGTGCATTGGAATTTGTAGGAGGCACTGATTTCGAGGAATGGATATTTCGGCCTAACTAAACAACACCCACCTTTGTGGGTTAATTTTCTAACTTTGGTTCAACAACTCACCTCGTAAATGAAAGTAGAAGGGAATAACTTCGAAGAAGTCAAAAAGATTTTTTCAACTCATTTAGAAAATAACGGGCATCGTAAAACACCTGAAAGGTTTGCAATATTGGAGGAAATCTACACTCGAACCGATCATTTTGATGCGGAAGCACTATATATCCACATGAAAACTCGCAATTATAGAGTGAGTCGAGCTACCGTTTACAACACCTTAGAATTATTAGTTACTTGCGATTTGGTCAAAAAGCATCAGTTTGGAAAAAATCTGGCGCAGTTCGAAAAATCCTATGGGTACAAACAGCACGATCATTTGATTTGCGAAGATTGTGGAGCGGTATTGGAATTTTGTGACCCAAGAATACAACAAATCAAAACTATGATGGGTGAATTGATGAAATTTGAAATTACAAATCATTCATTAAATCTTTATGGCCATTGCAACCGAGATTGTGATTTTAAAAAGAAAAAGGAAGAATAATTATTTAAAATTAATCTAAATAAAATCACCCTTCCGAAAAGTTACTAACACAACAACATATACTTCAAAGACTTTTTATATTTGCGGCCAATTTGCAAATCGGTGATTTTAGTCCTTCGATATCTATTAAAAACACCGAGATTTCTTACTTAAATCTTCAGATAAATTGAAAAACGGATTAATCAGGCTCACCCTTATTATAACCGCCGTTGCAATCTCCCTTCCTCTTCAGGCTCAAACTGGGCAATACGGGTCCTCTTTACTAATCACTGTTTTAGCAGCTATCGTAGTACTTCTTATCTTAGGAGCAGTTACGCTGGTTGGTGAAAATGTTGTTTCTATGGAGGCTCAAAAGGCAGGAGTGGATGAAGAGGTGAACATGGGAATTTTTCCCTCAGTTAATGAGTTGTTTGCTCCAAAAGTACCTGCTCATGCTGCTGGAAAAGGGGCTAAAGTATTTACAAAAGGATTCGAACTGGACTTGGTAGGGGACGCTGACAATCAAATACAGGATATACACGTAAAGACTTTTGCCTTACAGCCAACCGACTACAGAGGCAATGCCCCAATTCCGAAAGTTGTTGTGAATGAGGGCGATAGTGTCAAAGCAGGCGATGTCATTTATTACGACAAGTCAAACCCCGATGTCAAATATGTCGCCCCAGTAAGTGGCGAATATATTAAATTGAATAGAGGCGCAAAAAGAGCAATTATCGAATTGGTTTTTCTTGCTGATAAAGAACAACAATATAAAAAATTTGCCGCTCCTGACTTGGATAAAACCAACCGTGAAGCTGTTAAATCTTTTATGTTAGAAAGCGGTGCATGGACACTGTTGCGACAAAGACCATTTAACGTAGTGGCTGATCCAAAATTGACACCAAAAAACATTTTCGTTTCTTCATTCGATTCAGCTCCATTGTCTCCAAATTTAAATTTGGCAGTTGCAGGAAGAGGGGATGATTTGAACGCAGGTTTGGAAGCATTGGGTTATTTAACCTCAGGAAATGTTTATTTGGGGTTGAATGCTGGAGATGAAAGTATTGCAGCTGAATTTGCCAATGCGGAGAACTGTGTGAAGAAATACTTTATGGGTAAGCACCCAGCTGGAAATGTAGGTGTACAAATTCACCACACCGCTCCAATTGGTAGTGGAGATACTGTGTTTACTGTCAACCTTCAAGATGTTCTTACAATAGGAAACTTGTTTTTAGAGGGAGTTTGGGATACAACTAAATTAGTTGCTTTAACTGGTTCTGAATTTAAAAATCAAACTCACGTTAGAACAAAATCAGGGGCAAATATTGGAGATTTGATTTCAGGAAATCTTACAAATGACAATGCAAGAGTGCTTTCAGGTGATGTTTTGACGGGTAAGAAAAAGACTGCAGATCAATTCCTAAATGTGTGGGATGATCAAGTAACCTCTCTTGAAGAAGGTGATTATTACGAGATGTTTGGATGGATTCTTCCTCAACACGGTCGTCCAAGTTTATCACCAACATTTTTTAAATTTGGAGATACAAAATTTAAGGCGGATACGAATATGCATGGTGAAAGAAGGGCTTTCGTGATGAGTGGTCAATACGAGGATGTTTTGCCTATGGATATTTATCCTCAGCATTTGATGAAAGCAATTTTGGCCAATGATTTTGAACAAATGGAAGGTCTTGGTATTTATGAATTGGTAGAAGAAGATATTGCAATTTGTGAGTTCGTTTGTACTTCAAAACAACCACTACAAAAGATATTGAGAGACGGTTTAGATTACGTTCAAGAGCAAATGTAATTATTTGATAGTTCAGGAGTTAAATTCAATAATTTTACTATTTTAGATATGAGTAAATTAGCTGAAAATATTAAGAAATTAGACCCAGGTAAAAAAGAATCTCCTTTTTTGCACACCTTATTTGATGGGTTCTTCACTTTTCTTTTCACACCTAATCATACAACTGACGAAAGTGGAGTACACGTACGTGATGGAATGGATTTAAAACGTACTATGATTCATGTGGTTCTCGCGATGCAAGCCTGTTACCTTTTCGGAACTTACAATATCGGGCACCAGCATTTTGTAGCTATTGGCGAATATACTGGTTTCCTTGAAGGGATTCACCTGAAATTAGCTTACGGATTAGTTAAACTGCTGCCGATTTTTATCGTGGCAAACGTTGTTGGTTTGGCCATTGAGTTTTGGTTCGCTGCCAAGAAAGGTCATGGAATTGAGGAAGGATACTTGGTCTCAGGAGCATTGATTCCATTGATCATGCCACCTGACATTCCATTATGGATTTTAGCAATATCAGTAGCTTTCGCTGTAATTATTGGGAAAGAAGCATTTGGTGGTACAGGAATGAATATTCTAAATGTAGCCTTATTATGTAGAGCATTTATCTTCTTCGCATATCCAACTACTATTTCAGGTGACGAAGCTTGGGTCGCAGGATTGGAGGGATTTGCAGCAGGAAGTCCAGTAGATTATAGCTGGTGGCAGACTGGATTCTTCAATGGAATATTCGAGAATTTAGGCTGGGCAACCTATAATGCCTCGGCCGTCGTTGTGGATGGTTACTCAGGAGCAACGCCATTAATTTTGGCTGCTAATGGAAATTCTTTTGCTGCTGAAGGAACATTAGCTGCCGCAGGAGGATGGGAAGCCGTGACTTCAGTTTACTCACCTTTACAAATGTTTTGGGGAGCAATTCCTGGTTCAATTGGCGAATCTTGCAAGCCATTGATTATCGTTGGAATTTTGATTTTACTATCGTCAAAAATTGCAAGCTGGAGAATCATGTTATCTATGTTTTTGGGTATGATGTTCACAGGCATGATTATGAATGCAATGGGAACTTCACCATTTATGACAGTTCCATGGTATTATCATATTTATATGGGTAGCTTTTTATTTGCAATGGCATTTATGGCAACTGACCCAGTAACTGCATCTTCAACAAATACTGGGAAATGGTTCTACGGATTCTTTATTGGGATGGTCGGAATGATTGTGCGTGTTTGGAACCCAGCATACCCAGAAGGATGGATGTTAGCAATTTTATTCATGAACGTATTTGCTCCATTGATTGATCACATGGTCTTGGATGCAAACATTTCAAGAAGGTTGAAAAGAGCTAAAAAGAGTGTAGCAGAATCTGTTTCAGTCGAGCAAACCATGGTTGAAAAAGTTCATTAATTTAGAAAGAATTAAAAAATATGTCAACTACAAAAGTTATAATTTTTTCATTGATAATGACCTCTATTTCTGCTTTTATCTTGGCAGGTCTGTTTTACGCAACAGCTCCAATGGCCAAGAAGGGAGAGGAGGTATTTAATAAAAGAGCAATTCTTGGTGCGGTTAAAAATTATGTAGATGATTATGAGAATTTAACTGACGATCAAGTTTTATCCATTTTTGATGAAATTGACCAAATTGCCATTGATATGAAGGGGAATACCCTCAAAGATATCCAAGCAGATAAAGTTGATTTAGCTCAAGAACGCAAGAAACCTGAGGCCGATAGAATTTTACCTTTTTTTAAATACACAACAGGAGGTAAGTCTTACTATATTTTATCCACTCGCGGTAAAGGTTTATGGGACGATATCTGGGGTTACATTGCCTTAGAAAGTGATTTGAGAACCATTGCTGGTGCATCTTTTGATCACAAGGGAGAAACACCCGGTCTTGGTGCAGAAATCAAGGACAACGAAAGTTTTTCTGCAAACTTTATCGGCAAAACGATTTACGATTTAGATGGTACCTACAATCCAGTAATGGTGGCGAAAGGCCCAGCAAAACCAAACACCAACACAGTAGATGGTATTTCTGGAGCTACCATAACAGGAGACGGTGTTGGAGATATGGTTGTAAAATGGTTGGAATATTACGAACCATATTTAGATAAAATCAAATCAGACAGTAAGATTGGAATGAAGTAAAATTCATTCAACCAATTTTTCAATCTTTTAAATAAAAAAATAATATGGCTGATACAGCAACAGCTACTCCTCAAGTTAAGGAACCATTATTTGGTAAGAAGGAAAGAAGGTTAATTACCGACCCGCTCAACGATAATAATCCGATTACAGTTCAAGTATTAGGGATTTGTTCAGCATTGGCAGTAACTACTCAGATTGTTCCTTCTTTCGTAATGGCAATTGCGGTGATTTTTGTTTGTGCTTTTTCAAACTTAACCACTTCAATTATCAGAAATCATATTCCGAAGCAAATTCGGATGATTGTTCAATTGGTAATTATTGCCACATTGGTAACAGTAGTAGAGCTTGTTTTAAAAGCATTCAACTATCCAATTTATAAGCAACTCTCTGTTTTTATCGGTTTAATTATCACCAACTGTATCATCATGGGACGTTTGGAAGCATTTGCTTTGGCAAACAAACCTTGGCGTTCTTTCCTTGATGGAATTGGAAACGGTTTGGGCTATGGTGCAATTTTATTATTAGTTGCTGCTATTCGTGAATTGACTGGAAAAGGAGCTTTAGTTGGGATTCCAATTTTCCCACAGTCATTTTATGATGCAGGATATTTTAATAATAACTTGATGGTTTTGCCAGCTTCGGCACTTTTAGTTATTGGTGTTTTGATTTGGATTCAAAGAGCATGGAATCCTAAATTGGTTGATGTATCGTAGAAATTAAAATCAGAATGACAGATTTCATTCTTATTTTCAATAATTTTTGAAAAAATTCCTAAATGGACTTTATAAATATTTTCATAAAAACGGCATTCATCGAAAACTTGGTTTTATCCTACTTTTTCGGAATGTGTTCTTACTTGGCAGTATCAAAAACAGTGAAAACTGCTTTTGGTCTTGGTATGGCTGTAATTTTTGTTTTGGCTATCACGATGCCAATTAATTGGCTAATTAATGAACATATTCTTACAGAAGATGTAATGGGTATGGATCTAACCTTCTTAAGGTTTATTCTCTTTATTGCAGTAATTGCATCGATGGTGCAATTGGTTGAAATGGTTATTGAAAAGTTTTCGCCCGCACTCTATACCGCCCTGGGTATTTTCCTGCCCCTAATTACGGTAAACTGTGCAATCTTAGGTGGTTCTCTTTTCATGGTTTCTCGTGAATATAACTTGATGGAGTCAACAGCCTTTGCATTGGGTGGTGGTTTTGGATGGTTTTTAGCGGTGGTAGCACTGGCTGCAATTCGTGAGAAAATCAGGTACTCAAATGTACCGCCAGCATTAAGAGGATTAGGAATGGCATTCATCTTGACTGGTTTAATGGGAATTGCCTTCATGAGTTTGATGGGTATCGATCCAGCAGCGTTAGGCCAATAAATAGTAAGACAGGAGATATTTAGATATTAGAAAATAGACAAAGGCAAACTTTTACTTAAGTCTAAAATCTAAAGCAAAGTGTTTTAATATCTCAAATCTTAAAAAAAAATAAATTTTTATTAAATGATTATTCTATCTGTAATAGGCAACATTCTGATTGCAGTTGTAGTCTTCAGTTTATTAATTTTATTAATGTCGTTTATGCTAATTGCTGCGAGAAAGCAATTGGTTCCTCAAGGAGACGTAAAGATCATTATCAACGGAGATACAGAAAATCCAATTATTACTCAACCAGGTGCAACTTTGTTGACTGCCTTGTCTGAGAAGAATATTTTCCTACCTTCTGCTTGTGGTGGTGGTGGAACTTGTGCAATGTGCGAATGTCACGTTGATGCAGGTGGGGGAGAAATTCTTCCAACCGAACTGAATCACATTTCGCGGAAAGAAGCAGCGGAAAACATGCGTTTGTCCTGTCAGGTTAAAGTGCGTGAGGACATGGAAGTTCGTATCCCAGAAGAGATTTTTGGAATTAAGAAATGGGAGTGTGAAGTAATTTCAAACTATAACGTGGCAACTTTTATAAAGGAGTTCATCGTGAAATTACCAGAAGGTGAAACGCTTGACTTCGAAGCAGGTGGATATATCCAAATTGATGTTCCTAAAACAGTAGTTGACTACAAAAAGGATATCAATATTGATGCGCATCCAAAATACCATGATTCAGTAGATAAATTCCAGAAAGATTGGGATAAGTTCAAGTTATGGGATTTGAAAATGAAGAATGATGATGAAATTTTCCGTGCCTACTCAATGAGTAATCACCCAGCAGAAGGAAACATCGTTTCGTTGACGATCAGAATCGCAACACCACCGTTTGATAGAGCGAAAGGTGGATGGATGGATGTGAATCCTGGTATTTGTTCTTCCTATGTTTTTGGTAGAAAACCAGGAGATAAGGTAACTATCTCAGGCCCTTATGGTGAGTTCTTCATCAAACCTACTGAAAACGAAATGTTGTATGTAGGGGGTGGAGCTGGAATGGCACCGATGCGTTCACACTTGTATCATTTGTTCCACACGTTGAAGACAGGTAGAAAAGTTACTTTCTTTTATGGTGGTAGAACAAAACAAGAGTTATTTTATATCCAAGAATTTAGAGAAATTGAAAAGGAATTTCCAAATTTCAGATTTGCTGTAGCTTTGGATAATCCACTTCCTGAAGATAATTGGGTGTTGAAAGAACATATTGATGACCCGAATGGTGATGGATTTAAAGGATACGTTCACCAAGTGGTAATTGACGAATTCCTAAGCAAACACCCAGCACCAGAAGATTTAGAATTATACTTCTGTGGACCTCCTATCATGAATCAGTGCGTTTTAAAAATGGCTGATGACTGGGGTATTCCTGAAGAAAATGTAGCATTTGATGATTTTGGTGGATAATTCCAAAAATTATTAATGGCTCCAAAAGCGGCGATTTCGACCTTGTTCGAGATCGCCGCTTTTTGCTATTGACAAACGTTCCGATTCTCTTACAAAATCAGGTTTCTTTCCATTCCAAGAACCAGAAAACTGGGTTTTAAAATAAAAATTGGAAGATGTAGATTTATGCCTTCTATTTGATTTGATTTCTACAGTTTCAAAATGTTTGAAAAAACAAATAAAATAAATCACCACTGTTATTATGAAAAAAATCTTACTTCATCTTGCTCTTATTTTTTCTTATTCTGTTTCAAATGCTCAACTTAATATGGAATTGGGTAGTCAAATAGATTACTCAGCTACGCTGAATGATGTTTGGGGTTGGCATGATGAAAATGGGAACGAATACGCAATAGTAGGATTAGTAAATGGAGTCTCAATTGTAGAAGTAACCGATCCTTATAATGCAAGAGAGATCGCAAATATTCCTGGTATTCCTTCAACTTGGAGAGATATAAAATCATGGAAAGATCATGCTTATGTCAGCAATGAATCTGGAGATGGGGTGACTGTTATTGATATGTCGAATTTGCCAGGGTCCGTTTCAGCCTACCAATGGGAACCAGATATTCCAGGCCTTGGAAAGCTTTCCTCAATTCATAATTTGTTTGTTGATGAAAACGGAATACTTTATTTAAGTGGTTCAAATTTGAATTCTGGTGGCGCAATTTATGTAGATGTGGATACCGATCCATCCAATCCGCAAGTAATCAGTTGGGGACCTGCGATATATAATCATGATATTTATGCGAGGGGAGATATAATGTACACTTCTGAAATCAACAGAGGTGAATTTGCAGTTTATGATATTTCAGACAAAAGGAACACTATTGAACTTGCTAGACAAAGGACACCTTTCAATTTTACACACAACGCTTGGCTTTCAGATAATAGTCAAGTTCTTTTTACAACTGATGAACGCAGAAACGCTTCTGTTGCAGCTTACGATATTTCAGATCTCGATGATATTGAACTTTTAGATGAATACCGACCATTGACTTCGTTAGGCACAGGGACTATTCCGCATAATGTTCATACATTGAATGACTACTTGATTATTTCTTACTATACAGATGGAGGAAGAGTAGTTGATGCTTCTCGTCCTTCAAATTTAATTGAGGTAGGAAACTTTGACTCCTTCTTTGGAGCGAATGGTGGTTCGAGTGGTGTCTGGGGTGCCTATCCATTTTTGCCTTCAAGGACTGTATTGCTTTCTGACCGGCAAAATGGATTAGTTGTAACTGTTCCAACTTATAAAAGAGCATGTTGGTTGGAAGGTACGGTTACCGAAAAAGGTTCAGGAATTGCTTTGTCCGATGTTTCGGTGGAGATTATTTCAGATCAAGTAAATTCATCGACCACTGCGAATAATGGAACTTATGAAACAGGTCAGGTATTAAGTGGAGATTTTACAGTTACTTTTCAAAAAGCAGGTTATCGACCTAAAGCTGTAACTGCAACTTTAGAAAATGGAGTGTTGACTATTTTAAATGTGGAATTAGAACCGTCGCAATTAGTTTCTATAACTGGTACAGTTTACGATTTGGATAGCGGAAGTCCGCTTCCAAATGCAAATGTGATTATGAAAGATTTCTTTGGAGATTTTGAAGCTGTAACAAATAATTCAGGTCAGATTCAATTGAATAATGTACCCGTCGGTGAATATGAATTATTTAGCGGAAGTTGGGGATACCAGTATTCTAATTTTTTGGTTGATGTTCGGGATGGAGCCGAAATAGAGATTGAGCTTGAGAGAGGTTATATTGATGATTTTTTATTTGACTATGGGTGGACTCCTTTTTCATTACCTACTGTTAGCTCAGGGCACTGGGAACGAGGAATCCCTGAAAGTACTACTTTGATGGATGGTACTCCTTCGGCACCGAATGAGGATTTACCAGGTGATTTTGGTGATAATTGTTACTTGACAGGTATTGGTTCCTCAGGAGAACCAGCAGGAGCTAATGATGTAGATGGTGGAAATGTTGTGCTAACCTCCCCGAGTATAGATTTGACAATATATAATGTCCCGCATATCAAATTTTCTTATTGGTTTGTAAATGCAGAAGGTCAAGGAACCCCTAATGATTTTCTTACCGTCAGATTATTTAATGGAGTAGAAACAGCTACCATTTTATCAACTTCTACTTCGGATGGAAATTGGATTGACTTTGATTTATCACTAAAAGATAAACTTCCACTTACTTCTGATATGCGTTTGGTTTTCGAAACAGGAGATGCTGATCCTGGTCATATTGTAGAAGCAGCTATTGATGGTTTTGAAATTTATGAATCGGATAATGATGGAGATGGATTTGGTATGGATGATTGTAATGACCAGAATGGTTCTATAAATCCCGATGCAATGGAGATTCCAAACAATCCAATTGATGAGGACTGTGATGGGATTGCGTTAATTATTGATGATGACATGGATGGCTTCAATTCGGATGAAGATTGCGATGACACAAATGCATTAGTAAATCCCGATGCGATGGAGATTCCCAACAATACAATTGATGAGGACTGCGATGGGATTGCGTTAATTATTGATGATGATATGGATGGCTTCAATTCGGATGAAGATTGCGATGACACGAATGCATTAGTAAATCCCGATGCGATGGAGATTCCCAACAATACAATTGATGAGGACTGTGATGGGATTGCGTTAATTATTGATGATGATATGGATGGCTTCAATTCGGATGATGATTGCGATGACACGAATGCATTAATAAATCCCGATGCGATGGAGATTCCCAACAATCAAATTGATGAGGACTGTGATGGGATTGCGTTAATTATTGATGATGATATGGATGGTTTCAATTCGGATGATGATTGCGATGACAATAACCCAGATATTAACCCAGATGCAACAGAAATTCCGAATAACAATATTGATGAAGATTGCAATGGCGTTGATTTAATTATTTGTCCATCAGTTGAAACGACTGGTGCAGGTCCTTTTTGTAATCAAAATGCAACAATTAATTTAAACGATTTAACACTCACTACTGAATCTGGAACCTGGACTATCTTCTCTTCTCCGAATGGAGCTACGGCCTCTATTTTTACAAATATTTTTGATGCTACAGGATCACCTGCAGGTGAATACCATTTGCAGTTTATGCTAAATAGCCCGCAACCGAATTGTCCTTCAAGTTCAACCCAAATCATTCTAATCTTCGAAGCGCTAAGCGCAGGAACCGTCAGTCATTCTCCTTCTTTTGTTGAAGGAAAAGATACCACCATTTCACTTTTTGATCTTATAGAAAATTATGATGTTGGCGGACTTTGGACTGATTTATCGACTATTCCTGTAGGTATTGATTTTAACTCAAATAATGGCACCCTATACCTTCAAAGGTTGCAAAGTGGGCGTTATGTTTTTCAATATTCTATTACAGATCAATCAGTATGTCCAGATGATTTTGTGGAAGTTGTAATCCAAATATTGCCAATCATAGATGCAGATATGGATGGCTTTAACTCAGATGAAGATTGCGATGACTTGAATCCAGATATTAACCCGAATGCAATGGAAATTCCGAATAATAATATTGATGAAGATTGTGATGGAATAGCATTGGTTATAGATGACGACATGGATGGCTTTAATTCTGATGAGGACTGTAATGATAGCAATCCAGATATCAACCCTGATGCCATAGAAATTCCAAATAATGGAATTGATGAAGATTGTGATGGGTTCGATACAGTTAGTTCTTTAGACCACTCAAGTGGTTTCGATATTTTTCAGACGATGCCAAATCCGTTTTTAAATAAACTTAAAATTGTCCATTCCTATAAAGGTGACATGAATATTGTGATGAAAAATATGAGTGGTCAAATTGTTTGGAAAAAAAATGTTACAAATTTCAATTCTGAACAATGGTTTGAGATTGAAGATATTCCATCTGGAATTTATTTAGTCCAGGTTACTCCAATTAATTCCTTTAAAATTTACACTTCCAAAATGATGAAAGTGGATTAATACTGAAAGAAGGCTGTCTCATAAGTAATCAGACGATTTAGTGGTTTTTAAATTTGTAATTTCCTGATTTGATCTTTACAAAATTTTAAAAGTTTAGTAAACATGGGGCAAAATAGTACTGATGAGACAGCCTCCTATTATTTCTTGAGAAATGTCTAAGATTATTAATAACTCAAGTCTGGAAAGATTAGCGCACAATTTAGAAGGTGAATTCTTCTATGATAAAACAATGCGAGTTCTTTATGCAACTGACGCATCAGTTTATCGCGAATTACCAATGGCAGTCGCTATTCCTAAAAATGAAAACGATTTAAAAAAACTTGTTTATTTTGCGAATGAAAACAAAACGTCACTCATCCCAAGAGCAGCAGGTACTTCTTTAGCGGGTCAGTGTGTTGGTGATGGAATAGTGGTTGATATTTCCAAACACTTCACTAAAATTTTAGAATTCAATAAAGAAGAACAATGGGTTAGGGTACAACCTGGAGTGGTTCGAGATGAATTGAATGAATTTTTAAGGCCTCATGGATTGTTTTTTAGTCCAATAACTTCAACGGCAAATCGAGCAATGATTGGAGGAATGGTGGGCAATAATTCTTGTGGAACGACCTCTATAGTTTATGGATCTACAAGAGATCATGTTTTAGAATTATCAACTTTGCTGTCGGATGGCTCTACGGCTGTCTTTTCAAAATTGAGTAAAAGAATATTTTATAGTAAAATAAAAACAAATACGCTTGAAGGAAAAATTTATAATCAGATTTATGAAGAATTAATTCAAGATTTTAATCAAGCAAATATTCGAAACCATTTTCCAAAAGCTCAAATTCATAGAAGGAATACTGGCTATGCTGTTGATTATTTGTTGGAAACGGAATTGTTTTCTAAAAAGAAAGAAGCGTTTAATTTTTGCAAACTACTTTGTGGTTCAGAAGGAACGTTGGCATTCACGACCGAAATTAAATTGAACCTTGACGTCTTGCCTAAGTCTGAGGTGGTTGTAGTGGCAGCTCATTTTGAGGAGGTTCTTCAAAGTTTGACAGGAACACAAGTGGCCATGAAACATCATCCCACCGCTTGTGAGTTGATGGATAAAACCATTCTCGATTGCACAAAGGAAAATATTGAATATCGGAAAAGTCGTTGGTTTGTGCAGGGTGATCCAGCTGCTATTTTAATGGTCGAGTTTCGTGGTGACTCGAAGCAAGAGGCGATGACTCAAGCCAATCGCTTAATTGAAAATTTTAAAACTGAGAATTTAGGATATGCCTTTCCTATTATTCCAAAGGAAAAAACAAAACAGGTTTGGAATTTAAGAAAAGCAGGTTTGGGGTTGTTAGCCAATATTCCAGGAGATAAAAAGGCTGTGGCATGTATTGAAGATACTGCAGTTGCATTGGAAGACCTCCCGAATTACATTGAAGATTTTTCAAAAATTATGGAAAACTTCGACCAAGAAATGGTGGTGTATGCCCACGCTGGGGCAGGGGAGTTGCACCTCCGACCAATTTTGGATTTAAAAAAATCTGAAGACGTTCAGCAGTTTTATGAAATCAGTAAGGCTTCCGCAGAGTTGGTGAAAAAGTATAATGGTTCGCTAAGTGGAGAACACGGCGATGGGAGAGTGCGTGGAGCATTTATTCCTTTGATGGTTGGGGATGGAAATTATCAACTTTTTAAGAGAATAAAAAAGACTTGGGACCCGAATAATATTTTCAACCCAGGAAAAATTGTGGACACGGCTCCGATGAATTCTTTTTTGCGATACGAGCCCGATGTTTCTTTAAATAAGATAAAAACTGTTTTTGACTTTTCTTCAACAGATGGGATTTTAAGAGCTGCTGAAAAATGTAATGGCTCTGGTGATTGTAGAAAATTACCACTTTCAGGCGGAACGATGTGCCCAAGTTATCAGGCTACTCGAAACGAAAAAGAAACCACTCGTGCCAGGGCAAATACGCTCCGGGAATTTTTGACAAATAACAAAAAAGAAAATCCATTCAATCATGAGGAAATAAAAGAAGTGTTGGATTTATGTCTTTCATGCAAAGGATGTACTTCGGAATGTCCTTCCAATGTGGACATGTCAAGCATGAAAGCTGAATTTTTGCATCAATATTATCAATCAAATGGAATTCCATTTCGAGCAAGGGCTTTTGCAAATATTGAAAAGCTAAACAGACTAGGTAGCATCTTTCCAAGCCTATTTAATTTCTTTTTGACCAACTCTTTTTTTAGCGGAATTGCAAAATCAATTTTAGGAGTTGCTCGTGAAAGGTCAATCCCAACCATTCATAAATATTCTTTACGGAAATGGTATGCTAAAAATTATAAAAAAGGAAATTCAGAAAATGGTTCTGTTTTTCTTTTTTGTGATGAATTTACGAATTGGAATGATACTGAAATTGGAATTAAGGCAGTTCAGCTTCTGACTAATTTAAAGTATGATGTTAGAATTATTGATCATCCAGAAAGTGGGAGAGCTGCTATTTCAAAAGGAATGCTTTTTAAAGCTAAAAAAGTCGCCAATCAAAATGTTTCTATTTTTAAAAATTTAATTGATTCAGGTGTTCCATTGATAGGAATCGAACCTTCTGCTATTCTGACTTTTCGAGATGAATATCCCCGATTAGTTGACAAAAATAAAAGAGAAGAGGCAAAGCAACTGGCTACTAATTGTTGGATGATTGATGAGTTTATTTCAAAAGAAATTCAAAAAGGAAAAATCACTTCTTCATCTTTTTCAACAGAAAAAAAACAAGTGCTTTTGCATGGCCATTGTCATCAAAAATCGCTTGGAAATATAGAGGACTGCATCTGGACTTTATCCCTACCGAAGAACTATTCAGTAGAATTTATTCCCTCAGGCTGTTGTGGAATGGCAGGCTCATTTGGATATGAAAAAGAGCATTATGAAGTGAGTCAGCAAATAGGTGAGTTGGTTCTTTTTTCGGCAGTTCGAAAAGCGGACGCTCAAACTATCATTGCAGCCCCGGGTACAAGTTGTCGCCATCAAATTTATGATGGCACTCGAAAAAAAGCTTTACATCCAGTAGAAATTTTACACGATGCATTGGTTTAAAAAAAGGATAATTCGTATAAAATAACTTTCTTTGAGCAAACAAATACTATGAGTAGTCCAATCCAATTTTTCTGGGATCCAAAAGGAACTCAACTCGATTATTTAGGAGTCAAAAGTGCAGAAGGGACACCCGCTGACGGAGATACTCCTTACGTCAAAATGCCAATCAGAATGTTGGGGATTGACACCCCCGAGACCAGTTACCCTGGAGCAGGTTCTGCCGAAACGATTGATGATAAGCTCTACGAATTAGCTCAACTATTAAAAGCCGGTGTTTATACCATTGATGAAAATTTGGCGAATTATTTAATTCCTAAATTGGAAACAGGAGAAGCTGGCTCTACCCAAAAAAGACAGGGGGAATATGCCAAACTTTATTTCAAAGAATTAATGGATCAGCGTTTAATAAGACCCAATGGTCGGAGGCGATCTTTGTACATGCATGCTCCTCAAATTCCTTTTGATCATTACGGTAGGTTGCTGGCATACATTGCTCCAAAATATACGAATAAAGAATTGTTGGCCTACCCACCAAATGAACGTGGAACTTTCAACTATTTAATGGTGAAAAGTGGTTGGGCTGCACCAATTATGATTTATCCAAATTTGCCAAAAGATGCAGATTTGAGAATGGTGCATACAGCTGTAAAGAACGCAGTTGAAAATGGTTTGGGTGCGTGGGAAGACCCATATATGTTGACGGGGTATGAATATCGAATGTGCCTCAAAATGTATAAGGCAATTAAGCGATTAGAAGAAGGCGAGTTTACCGTGAAGCCATCTAAATATGTCAGTCGATTTTGTGTAGATATGACCAATTCTTTGGTTTACTATCCAGATGAATATTTCAATGTTCGCCCAGAAAATCGGCTTTTTGTTTGGGCAGATGATATTCGTAAAGCAGTAGCCGATTTAAATTTAAAATCTGCTCAAAGTGGCAGAGACACAGCTCGCAAAAGTGCTAAAGACTATACCTATACCACAGGGAAGCGAAAATTGCCAGAATTTTGAAATTATATTGGTTTAATAAAATAGCGAATATTCGCTGGCAAATTTTCATCAACGTTTAAATGAATCTATCTTTGCAGCGAATTTATAAAACCAACTTCCAAAAAAAACGTTCAGAAATAAGCATCGGCTTTCAAAAAAATCTTTGTAGCTGATTTTAATTAAAACCGAAATTTTTATGAAATTATTAGTTTGTATTAGTAAAACACCTGATACGACCTCCAAAATTGCCTTCACCAATGGCAATTCAGAGTTTGATACTTCGGGCATTTCATACATCATGAATCCTTATGATGAATGGTATGCGCTGGTAAGAGCTATCGAATTAAAAGAAGCAAATGGTGGTTCTGTTACGGTCATTAATGTTGGCCCAGCAAGCAACGACCAAACTATCCGAAAAGCCTTAGCCATTGGAGCAGATGACGCAATTCGTGTCAATGCAGAGCCGAAAAGTGCCATGTATGTTGCAAAGCAAATTGCAGAACAGGCAAAGGCTGGCGGCTATGATATTGTTTTTACTGGAAAAGAGACTATTGATTATAATGGTTCTGAAATAGGAGCAATGGTTGCTGAATATCTTGATCAGCCTTTCATTTCTTATGGAGTTAGCCTTGAAGCTGCGGGCGGAAATGCTACTGTAAAAAGAGATATCGAAGGTGGAATTGAAACTGTTGAATTGGCCACTCCATTTGTGGTAAGTGCGGCAAAAGGAATGGCTGAACAAAGAATTCCAAACATGAGAGGAATCATGATGGCAAAAAGAAAACCACTTAATGTGGTAGAGCCAGTTGCAGCAAAGGATCCTTCCGTTACAGTTTCTTTTGATTTGCCACCTGCCAAAACAGGAGTAAAATTAGTTGACCCTGAAAACATGGGTGAATTGGTTCGCTTGCTGAAAGAAGAGGCGAAAATTATATAAAAATATGTTGAAAGTTGAAGGTTCAACTTGCAATCTCCAACATTAAATTTTCAACTTAAAAATAAATATTTATGGTTTTAGTATATGCAGAAAGTCCGGGAGGACAATTAAAAAAAGCCGCTTTTGAAGCAGTTTATTACGGTAAAAAAACGGCGGAAGTGCTTGGTACTGAGTGTGTTGCGTTGACTTTAGGAAATGCCGACAACGCCGGCCAATTAGGTCAATACGGTGCTTCAAAAGTTTATAATATTGGTGGGTTAGACAATTTTGATAGCCAACAATTTACCAAAGCGATTGCAGAAGCGGCCAACCAATTAGGTGCAACAACCATTATTGTTTCACATACTTCATCTGGAAAATCTCTTTGTGGAAGATTGGCCGTAAGAATGGATGCGGGCTCGGTTGCAGGAGCAAATGGATTACCAACAAACAATGGTTCTTTTAAAGTAACAAAAGGTGTATTCTCTGGAAAAGCCATTGCAACTTATGAAATCAATACTCCAAACAAAGTGATTTCTTTAATGGGAAATTCATTGAAGCCAGAAGTAATTGGAAGTGATGTGGCTGTTGAATCTTTAGGAATTGATGTTGGTGCAAGCACACTTAAAACTTCACAATCAAAAGAAAGTGGAGGAATGGTTCCATTGCCAGAAGCTGAATTGGTAGTAAGTGCAGGTCGTGGATTAAAAGGGCCAGAAAATTGGGGAATGGTAGAGGATTTGGCTGAAGTCTTAGGAGCAACAACCGCTTGTTCTCGTCCAGTTGCAGATACAGGCTGGCGCCCTCATCATGAGCATGTTGGACAAACTGGGGTAGCGATTCGACCTAATTTATACATCGCTATCGCTATTTCTGGAGCAATTCAGCACTTAGCTGGAGTAAATCAATCAAAAGTAATTGTGGTTATTAATAAAGACCCAGAAGCACCTTTCTTCAAAGCTGCTGATTATGGAGTGGTTGGAGATGCTTTTGAGGTAGTTCCAAAATTGGTTGAAGCATTTAAAGCATCAGCTTAATTATTTTCAAATCAGAATAAAAAATCCGCCAAGTCGAAAGATTTGGCGGATTTTTTATTGACATAAATCGGTTTTAAACTTTTGCAAAAATCCACTTCATTATCTCCATCGGAGATGCTTTCTTCCCATACATCAAAATTCCAACTCGATAAATTCGCCCTGCCAACCAAACGAAAAATAGGACAGTTGCTATCAATAAAACCAAAGAAAGGGCAATCTGCCAAGCTGGTGGATCAAAAGCCAGCCGAGCAGGCATCACAATAGGGGAGAACAGTGGAAAAATTGACGACCAAACTGCCAAGCTACTATCTGGCGACTGAACTGCTACAATCATAATATATAAGGCCAAAATTACAGGAATAGAAATTGGTAAAGTCAAAGACTGAGCTTCCCCCATGTCATCTCCGATGGCCGAACCAACCGCAGCAAATAAGGATGCATACAAAAAGTAACCACCAAGAAAGTACAAAATGAAAAGGGGAATAATTACCCACCAGTTCATTTGACTTAATTCATTCATGGCCAGATGAACCATTGCTTCCATGTCATCAGGATTTATTCCCCCTTGAGCAGCTTGCATCTCTTCCAAGCGACTATTATCAAATCCAAAAACAATTTGTACCAAAAAAGAAATTGCTGGAATCAAAATCGCCCATACAGTCACCTGAGTTAGGCCAACAGCTCCCACGCCTATGATTTTACCCATCATCAATTGAAATGGCTTTAATGAAGAAATCATAACTTCTACTATTCGAGTTGTTTTTTCCTCCATCACAGAGCGCATCACCATCATTCCGTAAACAAAAACCACAGTGTACATAATGAAACCCATCATCATTCCAAGGAAAACGCCCACTGCCGAAGAAAAAGTGGTTGCATTATCTTCATTTGGATCGAGTGGCTCTGGATCAACAGAAACATTGACGCCTAGCGCTTCAATTTGCTTAGCTTCAAGGTTAAGTTCACTTATTTTATAATCTCGAATTGATTTTTCTATCCTTTTTTCAATAAAGGAACTCATATCAGCAGAAGGTGGCTTTTCCGAATAATAGTAAACTGTTTGATCTTTTACATAAAGATCATTGATCGTTGGAATTACAAGCACGCCATCAAATTTTTTCTCTGCAACAGCAGCTTTTAATTCATCCAAAGATTTATTAGGAAATTGAAAGTATAATTTTTTCGCATCACTAATTTTCTTTTCCAGAATATTTCCTTTGTCAATTACGGCAACGATTTTTTCTTCATCACTTTCGTAAGAAAAAATAAATCCTACCACAATGAAGAATAATCCAAATGCAAGCGGCGTAAGTAACGTCCCCAAAATAAAAGAGCGTTTTCTGACACGTGTAAGGTATTCTCGCTTAATTACGAGCCACAGTTTTTTCATAATAATCGGGTTTCAAGTTTCAAATTAAAATAATAAGGCATAATGTTATTTATTTGCTACTCGAACGGTTTGAAGTTGTTTTAAAAGATACCACAATAAAAAGTCTTTTTGCCAGAAACTAAAATTGCTTAAAATTTCTTTTTCAAATATTGTGAAAAAAGAAAAATGAAATTACATTTGCACCCGCTTGAAAGAAAGCACAAAAAATAAGGAGGAGCGGTAGCTCAGTTGGTAGAGCAATGGACTGAAAATCCATGTGTCGGCGGTTCAATTCCGTCCCGCTCCACAAAGGCTCACGATTGATTTCGTGGGCCTTTTTTGTGTCTTTTTTGAAAGTGCTGCGTCTTAAAATTGTCTTAACGTGGCAATTTTTGATTTTGTTATTATATGTTTTTGTCAATTAGTATTTCACTGATTATCAGATTTTTACAGATTAGTACTTATTTATCAGTCTGTTTTTAGTGAAATGTTAATAAAAGTTATACATTAGCAGCCACTCCTTTTTGACTCCCAATCAATAACATACTATGAGAGACGAAAAGGTTTTACTCACATTCTGATACTAAACAAGTCTGGAAATTTATTTATTCACTTTTTAAAGTAAAACTTTTTTACAATGAATAGGACTCTTCTTCTCATTCTCCTGTTCCTACTACTATTAATGGTATTAATTTTCGGTTCTCGGTACATCAAAAATAATTTTTGTGGTACTGGCGAAACAGATGCAACTTCAAAAGTAGCACCTGCCACAACCGGAAGTGATAACACTTATTGTGGGCCGTGGAGCATTTCTGATTCTGATTTCGAACAAAATTCAAATCGTTTTATCCGTTTCGTAAGAAATGAATATGATGTTTTGCCGTATGCAGATGATGTCAACACTTTGCTGAATGGTGCATCTGAGTATTTAATTGCGAATCCTGATCGTTCTCTAAATATTGTTGGCGTATATGCTGAAGATGAGAGCAACAATTCAATCCATGAAGATTTGGGTGTCGCAAGAGCAGATGCTATTAAGTCTATTTTGGAAGGACTTGGTGTAAGTTCTTCACAAGTAAGTACAGGTTCTTCTTATGTAGAAGGCGAAGGATTTATGGCAGACACATTATGTCATGGAGCTGATTTTTATTTTGGCGAAGCTGGCAACGATGACGATCGTATCGGTTCAATTAGTGAAAGACTTACAGTAGAACCTGTAAGACTTTATTTTGAAACTGACGCTAAAGAACCTAACCTTGATTCCCAAATTCGAAGCGATTTGGCAGATATTATTTTCTACCTTGACAATGTACCCGGTAGCAAAATAGAAGTGTCAGGACATACCGATAATATCGGTAAAGGAAACGAGCGTTTGTCACGAAAAAGAGCTGAATACACTGCTCAGTATTTAGCCGAAAGAGGCGGTATTAGTCTCGAGCGTATGGAAACAGCAGGATATGCTGATGATCGTCCGATTGCCGATAACGGTACAGAGGACGGACGCGCTCAAAACAGAAGAGTAGAGGTGGTTTTAGTACAATAAAATCGAATCTACCAATTTGCAATTATCTGAGAATGAAGGTCTAACAAATTTTAAAAAACTATAAATATTAATAAAAATGTCTTGGTGTTTTTTATTTCCATTTTTATTCGGGCTATTGTCCTCTCTGCTTGGAATGTGGATTGGATGGTTGTTATACAACCCCAGAGAAAAGGTTGTCGAAGTCGAGAAACCTGTTGAGGTTATTAAAGAGGTTGAAAAAATTGTTGAAGTAGTAAAAGAGGTAGAAGTTCCTGTTGAAGTCATTAAGGAAATTCCTGCTGCTGCTTCGTTTGCTGCTGCTGCACCTATTGAGATTGAAAAAATCGTTGAGGTAGAAAAAGTAGTCGAAGTAGTAAAAGAAGTTCCTGTTGAGGTAGAGAAAATTGTAGAGATTGAGAAGATTGTTGAGGTGATTAAGGAAGTTCCTGTTGAGAGAATTGTTGAGATTACAAAAGAAGTTCCTGTTGAGATAGAAAAGATTGTAGAGATTGAGAAACCAATTGAAATAATCAAGGAAGTTCAAGTAATCAAGGAGGTGCCAGTTGATGTTGAAAGAATTGTAGAGATTGTAAAAGAAGTACCTGTTGAAGTTGAACGAATCGTTGAGGTTCAGAAAATTGTCGAAGTAGAAAAAATTGTTGAAGTTGTTAAGGAGGTACCTGTTGAAATTGAAAAGATAGTTGAGATTGAAAAAATCGTTGAGGTTGAAAAACCAGTTGAGGTTGAACGCATAGTTGAAGTTACCAAAGAGGTTCCTGTCGAGGTTGAAAAAATTGTCGAGGTTGAAAAGATCGTCGAAGTCATCAAAGAGGTGGAGAAGATCGTTGAAGTGGAGAAACCTGTCGAAGTAATCAAGGAAGTAGAGAAAATTGTTGAGGTAGAGAAGATCGTTGAGGTTGAAAAGATTGTCGAGGTTGACAAAATCGTCGAAGTGGAGAAGATCGTTGAAGTAGAAAAACCAGTCGAAGTGATCAAAGAAGTAGAGAAAATTGTTGAGGTAGAGAAGATCGTTGAGGTTGAGAAACCTGTTGAGGTCATTAAGGAAGTAGAAGTCATTAAGGAAGTGGAAGTCATTAAGGAAGTGGAAGTCATTAAAGAAGTACCAGTAGAGGTAGTTCGTGAGGTGATTGTTGAAAAGCAAATTGATTTCGATTCTTTGAGAGCCATGATGTCAGGACTTGAAACGAAAGAAGTGTCACGAACGATGGGAGGTGAAACCAGAACGAAAGGAGCGGAAAGAATAGTAGAAAGAAGAGAGCGCCTTGGTTCAATTGCCCCTACCAGACCCGACGATTTGAAAAAAGTTGAAGGAATTGGGCCAAAGATTGAAGAATTGCTGAATAATGCGGGTATTACTACTTGGAAGGCTCTTTCCGAGGCAAGTGTCGAAACATTAAAAGGAATTCTAAATGATGCTGGACCAAGATACAGAATTCATGATCCAGGTACATGGCCTGAGCAATCTAAAATGGCACATGAAGGAAAATGGAATGAATTGCAAGCTTGGCAAGATGATTTAAAAGGAGGGAAATAATTTTTCCTAAATTTTATAAACTAATAAGGGTGTGTCGTTTATTCGGCACACCCTTTTATTTATTCTGATAATTGATTCAATTGATTATTTTCGCCAATACTAAAGAAAAACAATATGAGATATAGTCTTCTTTTTTTTGGAATTTTATTGTTTTCAATCTCTTTGATTGCGCAAGAAAAATATATTTATTGTGGTAAACTTATTGACGGTGTTGGTTCAAAGGTAAAAGGAAATCATACTATCATTGTAGAAGGAAATCAGATTAAATCAGTTCAGAAAGGCTATGCTGAGGCTCCAGTTGGAACTGAAATAGTTGACTTAAAAGATAAAACCGTTTTACCTGGTTTGATGGATATGCATATTCATATTGAGCATGAAACCAATCCAAATCGCTATTTACAAAGGTTTACATTCAACGAGTCAGATGTTGCATTTGAAAGTGCTCATTTTGCAAAGGTGACCCTCATGGCTGGTTTTACTACCGTTAGAGATTTGGGAGGTTCTGGAGTAAATGTATCCTTACAAAAAGCTATTAATAAAGGAATCACACCTGGCCCACGTTTATTTACTTGTGCCAAAAGTATTGCTGTAACTGGAGGGCATGCCGATCCAACCAATGGGGCAAAAAAAGGACTTTATGATGCGCCAGGCCCTGAAAATGGAGTTGCTGATGGAGTTGCTGAATGTAAAAAAGCAGTTAGGCATCAAGTCAAAAATGGAGCAGATTTAATTAAGATAACTGCCACAGGTGGTGTTTTGAGTGTTGCGAGAGATGGTAAAAGACCTGCGTTTACTGAAGAAGAAATCAGAACAATAGTTGAAACTGCCAATGATTTTGGAATTCATGTTGCTGCCCATGCCCATGGTGATGAAGGTATGAGAAGAGCAGTTGCTGCTGGAATTACAAGTATTGAGCATGGAACTCTGATGAGTGAGGAAACAATGGATTTGATGAAAAAAATGGGAACATGGTATGTCCCAACAATTACAGCCGGCAAAGCAGTGGCCGATTCAGCTAAAATTGAAAATTATTTTCCTGCAGTTATCGTTCCTAAAGCCCTTGAGATTGGACCTCAAATTCAAAAGACATTTTCAAAAGCTTATAAAAAAGGCGTTAAAATCGCTTTTGGTACAGATGCCGGTGTTTTTAAACATGGTAGAAATGCGCTCGAATTTAAATACATGACAGAAGTTGGAATGAAGCCTATGGAGGCGCTAAAAACTTCTTTTATAAATGGAGCCAATTTATTGGGAATTGCGGAGCAGGTAGGAACCATAGAAAAAGGAAAATGGGCTGATATCATTGCGGTCAAGGATAATCCCATCGATAATATTTCAACCCTAATGGATGTCCGTTTTGTAATGAAAGATGGCAAAATCTATAAGAACGAATAGTTTTTCACTAAAATTAACCCCTAAAGGTCAAGTTAAATGCACTTAAAAAAAATTAATTAAAAAAAAATTACGATGACCAACAAAAATTACATTCTATGCATCTTCATTATGATGCTTGGGGTAAATTTAAATGCACAGTTAGAATTCAATTGGGGAATGGGCTTAGGAATCCATCAAATAGGTGATAAATATTCGCCGGGATTAGTGGTTGCACCTCGGTTGAACATCATTGACCTAACCGATGCTGCAAGTTTTAGTATTGGAACACAAGCCAGTTTGATGTATTTTAGTTTGGCCGAAGGGAGTAGAGATTTACCTGAAAGTAGATTTGGCTTTGAAGCACCCATTTTAGCCATGGTAAATATTGGTCGTGATGCCAATGAATATGCAATTGAGCAAATGGGCTTTGTGGTTGGTGCTGGATATAATTTTGGACAACTGACCCTCTCTGGAGATGGTTACGAAGATGTTTTTCAAACTGATGGTGTTACAGTAATGGGTGGTATTCGATTTGCTGCTTTTAATAATAGAACCGTTGCAATTAATGTTTCTCAAACGTTTGGGAGAGGAACAAACAAAAATAGTTTAAACTCCTTATCGGTACGTGCTTTGTACTATTTTGGAGAACAATAGATTTTATTTATTATAATGGGAAGACAAAAGACCATATTTGATTTATTCAAAAGAGAAGAAGAAAATTTTTCTTCGCAACCCTCTAAAGATGCTTGGTCTAAGCTTGAGCAAAAATTAGATGGCAAAGATGTCGTACCAGTTCGTCGGATAAATTGGTGGACCTTAGCGGCTTGTCTCGTTGCATTAGTAGGTGCCGTTTATGCATTAAATCTGAACACTAATCATAATGTATCTAATCAAAGCGCGGTAGCTTCAAACGAAATGTCTCCAGAAAAATTCATAGTTGAAGATCTTGTTTATCAGGATGATAATTCTTTCGACCAAGAATGGAAAATCTCCAGCAAGTATCGAGCGATGTTTGCGAATTATTCAGCTGATATTGCGAAAAATAATAAAAATGATATAGCTGACCGCACCCGTAAATTACAAAGTAGATTAAATGTGCGGCCATCCGAGGTTGATCGTGACGACAGAAATTTAGCAGCCGTTGTGTTCGATGAAGATTCAAATCAAGAGCATAAAGTGTCGTCAAATATTTCACTGAATGACGATAACCAATATTTATCTCAAGATTCTTCAAATGAGGTGTTGGAAAAATATGAAATTTCAAGATACAAAGTTGGACGAAATTCAACAATCAGAACTTTTGATTGGTTATTAGGTGAATGGGAGCAAAAACGTGCTGACTTAAAATCTGTAGAAAACTGGGTAGCGGATAGCTCAAATATCATTCAAGGAACTGGCTATTTATTACAACAAGATGATACGGTTTTTACCGAAAATATGAGGATTGAAGAAATTGGTGGAAAATTGTATTTCTTTCAAAATATCAATTCTACAGAGGAGCTTTCTTCTTTTGTTTTAGTTGATTCCAGTCAAAATAATTGGATTTTTCAAAACGCATCAGGTACACCTAAAAATGTGATTTTTTCTAACTCAGGTTCTTCTGAATATCAGATACAAATACAACAAATAGCACCTTCTCAAACCAATTTTTTGAGACAGCGAAATGTACTGCAATCCAATAATGCTTTCCGAAAAATGAACAGGGTAGAGTAAAAATCAAAAGCTCCAGATGTTTTTCTGGAGCTTTTGATTTGCGTATTAGTTTTTCTTTTCTAATTCCTCCAATTCTTTTTGTCGCTTTATCATTTTATTTCTAAGCTCAGCATACTCCTGTTCGAGCTCCGCTTTTTGTTTTTTCAATTCATTGATTGCTGAAGTCACCTCTTCTTGAGTTGATTTCAATTTATTTTTCTCTTCTGCAATCTGAACAGAGGTTTCTTCTTTTACCTTTTTGATTTGCTCAAGTGCACTTTGTTTAGCTTCGTAAATTGCCTCAGAAGATTGCTTCTTAGAAGCATTAATTTCTGCCAAAGATTGCTTACGCGCTTCTTCTTCCTCTTTTGAGTATTTGTCTTTTTTCTCTGCTAAGTCCTTCAAAATAGTTTCAATTTCAACTTTAGAGTTAGTTCTTGCTTCGGCAATTTGCTCTCTTGACTCCACTTCAGCTTTCGCAGATTCATCTGCATACTGCTTAACCTTTTCATCTTTTTCCTTCCTTGCTTTACCGATTGCTTCAGCTGCTTGCTTTTGAGAAGCAGCGACTTCTTGAGCTGCCATTTCTTGGGTTTGAGCAATTGTAGTTGCTGATTCTTCACGTGCTTTTAAGACATCTAATGCTAAAATTTCCTTCTCTTTCGCAGCATTTTCCTTAGCAGTTTTCAACTCATTGGCAATTTGCTGTCGAACAGATTCAATTTCATTGGCTCCCTTTTCTTTTGCTTGAGCAACGTCATTGGCAATTTCTTGTTTTTTATTGGCCGCATCAGAACGTAATTTTTCGATAGCCGCCGCTTCATCTTGCTGAATTTGGGAAACTTTCTCAGCAGAGTTCTTTTTTGCTTCGGCAACAGCTTGAGCAGATTCTTGCTTGGCTTTTGCTTGTTGTTCTTTTGCTTTTGCTATTTCTCTTGCAGCATCTTGCTGAGCCTGTAATGTTTCTTGCACAGCTTTTTCTCTTGCAGAAACTACTTCCTCAGCAGACATAGACTTTATTTCTTGTTCTTTTGCTTTAGCTGCTGCAATAGCATCAGCCGCTTCTTTATTGATTTGAGCAATTTTTTCCTCCATCGTTTTTTGAGTAGAGGCCACTTCATTTGCATAATCAGATTTTGCTTTGTCTGCGTTCTTCACCGCATCAGCTACACTTTCAGCAGCTTCAGATTTGGCTTTTGTAATTTCTTCTTCTGCTTTTTTTCGAGACTCCGCAACTTCTTCGGCAGTTTGGGCTTTTATAGATTCTTCCTTTGCTTTCGATTCAGCAATTGCGTCAGCCAATTCTTTTTGAATTTTTTCAATTTCGGCTTTTGCATTATTTCTTGCCGTTTGAACATCCACCGCAATTTTCTCTTTTTCTACGGATGCATTTTCTCTAATTTCGCTTAATCGTTTTGCCTCTGCTTGGTTAATTCCCTCAATGGTATTGGCCGCTTTTTGTTTTGCATCGGCCACATTACTTGCTAACACCGCTTTTTGTTTTTCTGCATCATCTTGAGCAGCTGCAACCTCCAGAGCTTTTTCCTCTTTTGTGGAGGTGATTTCATCATTTGCCTTTTCTTTTTCGATGGCTACAGATTGCTTTGTTTTAGCAATTTCTTCTGCTGCACGTTTTTTGGTATTCGCAATTTCCATCGAAGCTGCTTCTTTTTCTTTTGCATAATTTTCTTTAATTTCTGCAACTTCCGTCGCACTTGACTGTGCAATCAAAGCTTTTTCCTCCGCAGCTTTTCGACGAGCTTCGGCAATTTCAAAAGCCATTTTTTCTTTTTCTAAAACAGCATTTTCTCTAATTTGAGCCACTTCCTCCGCTGTTTGTTCTTGAATTTCGAGTATTTCTTGCGAGGCAGATTTTTTCGTAGAAACTACTTCCTCGGTAGTTCGGTTTCTTTCCTCTTTTGCCTTCTTTCTTGCTTCTTCAATTTTAGAGGCAGTTTCAGACCGTATTTTTTGCAATTCGATATTTGAGTTTTCTCTTGCTTGAGAAATTTCATCTGCATATTGTAACTTAGATTGGTCTAACTTTTCTTTTACTTCAGCCAATTGTTTAGATGCGGCCTCTCTGGCAGTAGCGACTTCTTCGGCGGCAGCTGTACGTGCATCTTGTACTTCTTGTGCAGCATTTTGCTTTGCTTCCACTACCTCCAAATTTATTTTTTCAATTTGCGTCGAAGCCTTTTCTTTGGCAGATTTTACTAATTCGGTGATCTCAGCTTGCGCGACCTGTAAGGCCGAATCTGCTCTAACTCTTGAACTTTTGACATCATTTGCAATTTCAAGCTTTCTTTTTTCTCCTTGCTCTCTTGCCAATGCTACCTCTTGCTGAATTTGATCCTTTATCCCTTGTGCTTTGTCTTTTTCTGCTTGTATTTCTTTCCTTAACTGGTCTTTTGTTTCTCTAAGTTCAGCTTGAAGACCTCCAATTTCATTTTTATCAACATCGGAGTATTGTGGTTTTTCGTCAGAAGAATTAGCTTCCTTGGGATTAACAGGTTTTCCTCCAATTATTTTACTTGAACCAGCTGATAAATCTTTTCCTGCTGTGAAAGTGGTATTCACTAACGATTTATCAAGGTTATTGTAAAAACATTTTGCACCACTCTGAAATTCACCTTGCCTACTTGCGTTCACGGTGAATTTTCGCATTTGATTGCTAATATTGTTTTTAATGTAAATGATAGCAATTGGGGTTGTTGCAAACCATTTTGCAGCTTCCAAATCCAATCTTAATTCATTTTGAAAAACAGGGGTTCCACCTTGCTCCTGAACCTCTCCCATAGAAATAAATCGATAACTTTTACGACGTTTAAATTTGTCCATAAAAATTACCTCGTCATCGGGGTTAAATTCTACACCACTTTTCGAAAACATTCTCCCTAAAAATCCTTTTTGATCATGGACCAACTGGATACTGTAGGAATAATCACCTCTTACAACCAGTTTTAGAGGTTGGGTACGCATAAAATGGGTACTTCCAATTTTGCGGTTGTCCTCAAGGATACGTCCACAATCTTGAGCCGAAATGGAGACGGATAGTACAGTGAAAATTAATAGATAAAAGAATCTAAGCATCGATAGAGTTTTGTTCGTAGTTCGCGAATTGGAGTGTATGGTTTGAAAAAAATCTTTTCAAATTTGTTTAAAGTTAAAGTAAAACGAGCGAAAAAGCCCATTTTTTTTGAATAAAATTCATTTAACCAAACTTGGGAAGGCGGATGACTAAATTCTAGTCTCTCTTATTGGCAAGTAGATACAATACAGCCATTCTCACTGCGACTCCATTTTCTACTTGATTTAAAATGATGGATTGTTTAGAATCCGCTACATCACTCGTCATTTCTACCCCTCGGTTAATAGGCCCAGGGTGCATGACAATAATTTCCTTTTTTAGTCCATCCAAGAGCTTTTTATCAATTCCGAAGTATTGTGAATATTCCCGTAGCGAAGGGAAGAATTTTATATCTTGACGTTCCAATTGTATTCTCAAGACATTGGCTACATCACACCAATTCAGCGTTTCTTCTACATTGTGCGAAACTTCAACTCCGAGTTCTTTAATGTGCTTAGGAATAAGAGTAGGTGGCCCACAAACCCCAACTTTGGCCCCCAATTTTTGCAAACAAAAAATATTGCTCATCGCCACCCGTGAATGAAGGATGTCTCCGAATATTGCAATTTTTTTACCTTTTAAATTCCCCAATTTCTCACGCATCGAAAAAGCATCTAATAATGCTTGAGTGGGGTGCTCATGGGTTCCGTCACCAGCGTTTACAACATTAGCGCCTATTTTTTCTGATAGGAAATGAGGAGCACCTGGAGAAGGATGTCGCATCACTACCATATCCACCTTCATTGCCAAAATGTTATTGACCGTATCCAAAAGTGTTTCGCCTTTTTTTACCGACGACGAAGAGGCAGAAAAATTAACAACATCTGCGGACAAACGCTTCTCAGCTAATTCAAAAGAGATACGTGTACGGGTAGAGTTTTCAAAGAAAATATTGGCAATCGTTACATCACGAAGAGAAGGAACTTTTTTAATAGGTCGGTTAATGACTTCTTTAAAATTATCAGCTGTTTTGAAGATTAAATCGATGTCTTCAGCAGTAATATTTTTTATTCCTAAAAGATGTTTGGTACTTAAAGTCGCCATTAATTATATTCGTAATTGTCTGATTATCAGTGTGATTTAAGTTTTCTTGGGAAAATTAGAATTTTATCTTCTCCATCAGATTCTTCCCATTCTACCTTCACAAATGCCTCGTCAAGTGAGTCAATGGTCATTCCAACAAAATCTGCTTGAACTGGTAAATGTCGGTTGAATCTTCGATCTACTAAAGTGATTAATTCTACTTGGTTAGGTCTTCCAAAGTTTTGCAAAGCACTCATGGCAGCTTGAATGGTTCGACCTGTATATAGAACGTCATCTACTAAAATTACCTTTTTATTTTCTATTAAAAATTCAAGATCAGTAGCGTAAGTTTTGATTGGCCTATCTCTTTGACGAAAATCATCGCGGAAAAATGAAATATCCAATTTACCGTATTCGAGGCTTTTTAATTTTAAAATAGAAGAAAGACGCTGATGAAGTCGATTGGAAAAGTAAACGCCTCGGGGCTGAATTCCTACGATACAAGTATTTTCAAATGAGTCATATTTTTCAATCAATTGATGACACAGTCGTTCAATTGTAAGTTGAAATCTTTCCTTGCTTAATATGACTCGGCCTTTAGACATTGGGCAAAGATGGTATATTTCAAAATAAAAATGAAAATAAAAATCAAAATGAAATTGCTATTCTACCATTAAAAACCACCACCTTTGCAGTAAATCATTCTAACCAAATAGAAATTTTATATGGAATACAGAAGATTAGGAAAATCTGGCCTCCAAGTCAGTGTTTTATCATTGGGTAGCTGGCTTACTTTCGGAAAACAAATTGGAGATGGTATTGCCGAGCGATTGATGGATATGGCTTATGAGCATGGTGTTAATTTTTTCGATAACGCGGAAATTTATGCTCGTGGTAAATCTGAAATCGTGATGGGGGATATTTTGAAAAAGCGAAACTGGGCTCGTAGTTCCTACTTAGTTAGTAGTAAAGTTTTTTTTGGATATGAAGATGGCAAACCTAATCAAACTGGGCTAAGTCGGAAACATGTAATTGAGGGCTGTCATGCAGCTTTGAAAAGATTGCAGGTTGATTATCTTGATTTATATTATTGCCACCGTCCTGATAAAAATACGCCAATTGAAGAAACCGTTCGTGCAATGAACACCTTAATTGAGCAAGGAAAAATCCTTTATTGGGGGACTTCAGAATGGTCGGCTCAAGAAATCATGCAAGCGCACATGTTTGCAAAAGAATTGGGTATGATTGGCCCGACAATGGAACAACCTCAATACAATATGTTCCATCGCCAAAAAGTAGAAGTAGATTTTGATCATATCTATAAAACAGTTGGATTAGGAACTACGATTTGGTCTCCACTTGCTTCGGGTGTTTTGACTGATAAATACCTTACCAAATTTCCTGAAGGTACTCGTTTGAGTATGGAAGGTTTGGATTGGTTGAAGGAACGTTCACTGACTGAAGAACGCCTCGAAAAAGTTCGTAAGCTCAATAAAATCGCTAAATCTGTAGGTACGACATTGCCAAAATTTGCACTGGCTTGGTGTTTGAAAAACCCAAATGTTAGCACCGTAATTTTGGGTGCTTCGAAGGTGGAGCAAATTGAAGAGAACTTGCAAGCATTAGAAGTTTTGCCATTATTGACTGCTGAAGTTTTGGAAAGTGTGGAAGCTGTATTGGAGAATAAGCCACAGTTGCCGGCTTTCTAATGAAGCCTATTTAAAAGTATATTTATAAACTATTTACATTTCAAAAAAAGAACTCCTCGCCGCTCAACGAAGGTGTAATTTGAGTAGAAGAGACTTGTAATTTATCAATGCAATAATTTTATTTGGAAATTAAGATTTTCTTGGTTAGAATTGTTTCGCCTTTATTTTCGAAGTTCAAAAAGTACATTCCTGATTTAAAATCTTCGTTTATTTCAATGGTTGACGATGCGACTGTTTGTTCATAATGTATTGTCCCAAGAGCATTGTAAATTTTAATTTTATCAACCAATTTTGAATTATTTCCTAAGTTGATTTGAAATTTTCCGTCAGATGGGTTTGGAAAAACCTCTAATTCTTGCGGTACAACTAAACCTGTATTTGATATCTCTTGGCAAGGTTCGCAACTCCATGCACAGCTATCGAAGTTGCCAGTATAGAAATACTGACTACTAAGTGTTAGATCAAAAACTGACATTTCATTTCCAGGATTCACACCAATTGAGTTTGGGAGTTGGGCGAATGGATCCGATTGATTATCTATCAGGTAAAATTCAAATGGACATGGAGAAACCTTTTCCAATGTGAAAAGTAAAGTTTCATGGTCTTTTTGGATTTTGATCTGTGGATTATCTGCAAAGAATCCAAAACTAATATAGTCTTTGTGTGGATTTTCAATCGGACTATTAATTCTGGAATTCATTTCCCATATTCCTGCAATACTTTCAAAATTTCCAAATTGATATCCACTAGGAACCACAAGCGTAATTTGTCCAGATCCGGTTATAGTATTTGTTGAGGGATTAATAGTTTCTTTTGGTTGGAGATAAACTCCCCAAGAAGAAGAATCAGGCATCAAAGCAAGTTTGAATTCTAATTGGCCAAAACCAAATGATGAAAATAAAAAGAAGAAAAGAAGAAAGAGTGTATAGAATTTGAAGCCTCTCATAGTAGCTTGTTTTAAAAGTCCTACGGAGGGTATAATTCTAACGAATCAAAAACGATGCCTTTTATTTAATTCTATTTTTTTATCACCTTTTTGGAATGAACTAAATTTCCATTTTTAAAAAAGGAAAATGTGTAAATGCCTGGCAAATGGTTTTTTAAGTTGATTTCCTTTTGAAACGAAAATTCTTCTTTGGAAATACTTTTTCCTTTTAAAGTTGAAATGTGAAGGTCGAAATTTCCATCTGCTTTTATGGTTATCAAGTTTGAAGTTGGGTTTGGAAAAACTTCTATTTCAAAATCAATTTCTTTATTTTCGGTAGGAACATGGCTGTACAATGCAAAAGTTTTTTTAGATACCTCTTGGTTAGGCCCCATTCCTCCACAAAAGAAAATATCAGCTAAAACAGAACAGTCAAAACAAGCTGCTCCTCTCATGTCCATATAATCAGGAAAAGAGTTCTGAGTACCACTTACTAATTGACCATTGTTACTGTAGTATATTGTTCTTCCACTTGGAACAACGCCTCCAGAACCATCATAGGCTATTCCGTCATAGTTGTAGGTCGTTAGGGAACCGCCATACCAATTTGGCTTTGTATATTGTCCACCAGTACATACTGCTCTGTAAGCGATCGCTAACGGATCTGCGGAGGAAGACCAAATTATGTCAGTAGGATCAATAGGATTTATGTATCCTTTTCTTAATTGATTTGAAGCAGGAAAATTTGTCCCTATTCTTGCTCCACCCAAATAGTAAAGCGTATCTCCGACAATAGCTCCAGATGCCCCAAATACTTTGTATCGGCCATTATTCGGTACTGAAGTTCCTTCCAACCATTCATTTTTTGACGGGTCATATATTTGGACATTCGGAACATTGGTATTTTGGCTCCATCCAGTGACACAAAAAATTAAACTGTCTTTATAAACTGCTTGTACGTGATCATCAATCGGAATTGGAATGGGTTCCCCATTTGCTTCATATTCATTGGTTTCAGGGTTGAAAATATGAACCTCATTTAAAGATCGTTCACTGCCATTTGAAAAAACTTCATATCCTCCAATAATATAGATTTTGTTTTTAACAGTAGAGGCTGCTGCTGCTATTCTTCCAGTACCTGAAGGTAAATCAGGAATCGTATCCCAAACGTCTGTATCTACGTTGTATCTGAAGGCTTTCTTATGAATTCCATTCCATTTCTTTGTTGAATCTATTCCTGAAAAGGAGTAAACATGACGAATCCCATTTACATAAGCTCCCGTAACTGCATTATTGCTAACTGGTTCTGGCATGTCAGCTAAAAATTGTGCAAAAATTCCACTGCATAGAATTGAAAAAAATAAAGTGTACAGAATTTTCATAATTTAATACTTTTACGGCTCAAATTAGTAAAATAGAATGGATTCTATATACAAAGATGTTTACCAATATTGCGAAAAGCATACTAGCAGACCAGACGATGTTTTATACCAATTGGAGCGAGAGACGCATCTAAAAGTTCTTTCTCCACAAATGATTTCTGGTAGAGTGCAAGGAAAATTTTTGGAGCTTTTTAGCAAAATTATTGCTCCAACAAACATTTTAGAAATTGGCACTTTTACGGGTTATGCTGCAATTTGCTTAGCCAAGGGGTTGTCGAAAGATGGAATTCTATATACCATTGAAGTGAACCCTGAATTAGAGTGGATAGCAAAGAAATACTTCAAGAATTCAGGTCTTTCTGAAAAAATAAAACACTACATCGACGATGCCCGTGAGTTGATTCCAAACTTAAATATTGAATTCGATTTAGTTTTTATTGATGCCGCTAAACTTGAAAATGATTTATACTACGAAATGGTTCTTCCCAAGTTGAAAACTGGCGGTATTTTGATGGTTGATAATGTACTTTGGTCTGGTAAAGTTTTGACAAACGAAAGAGACCTTGCCACTCAAAATATCATGAAATTTAATCAGAAACTAACCACTGATAAAAGGGTAGAGGTGATGATGCTTCCGTTGAGAGATGGGCTAACTTTGGTTAGGAAAATTTAAGAAACTAACTATTAAGTTACGAGCACTGAAGTAAGATTAAAATGGTTTTATGGTTACATGGCTAAGTGGTTTTTTCTAACCATTTAGCCATGTAACTATATTAGCTTGGGTTGCTTTAGCCAATTTAAAATGATTACACATTCACCATCTCCTGCCATGCCAAAACACCACCTGTTACATTCCAAACATTGGTAAAACCATTGGCCATCAAAAACTGCTGAGCTCTTCCACTCCTTGCTCCAGAACGGCAGTGGAGGATTACTTCCTTGCTTTTAAATTCTTCTAATTCAGAAAGTTGATTAGCAATTTGTCCAAGCGGAATCAATTGAGCACCGATATTAAATGAATCATACTCATGTTGCTCTCTAACATCAATGAGTACAAAATCCTCCTTGTTATCCATTTTTTGTTTTAGCTCCTGAACGGTAATATTCATCTTCGGATTTTTTGTTTTAATGTTTGATAAATTGGACCATAGAACTTTCAGCAGTCCTTTTATGCTGGATTTTTGCAAAATAAATTCCTTTTATAAAGTGTTGGATATCAATTTGTTGAGCAAAATTATCATCAAAAACTAATTGGCCTAAATTATTGAAGATTTTTATTCGGTAGTCTTCAAATTTTTCGTTTAGAAGATGAAAATTGATATGACCAGAAGCTGGATTTGGGAATACGGATAATTGTAAGTTCTCAGATTGTCCTTCTCTTACATTGGTCTGCACAACCTCACTACCAGACATAATTGGTCGAATCATTAAAGACCCTTTAAAAGGAAGTGAATCCAAATTTTCCCATTTTACCCCCGTGTTGTACCAAATATATTTTGTTCCATCTGGATTGTTTTTGTCAAATCCAACAGGAATGGGCTGAGGTGTTTCATCTAATTGTTGCCACCCAACATAAAATTTACCTGTTGGGATTGGCAAGGGCATTGAAATTAATGAATCAGGACTTGACGGATCTACTAATAAATAAGTAGTAAAAGCTTGCAACGAATCTGGGGAAGAAGGCCTCAAAAAACGGATATAATCGGCCTCAGCGACTTTTCCGAGCGTTCCTCTCCAAACCAATAAATTAAATCGCTGGTTGGAATAATCTCCATTCACTTTAGGGAAGTGAAACTGAACAGCTTTTAAGCTATCCTCAGTATTTGCTTCGAACTCAACTGCAATAATTGAATTGGCGCCGTTGTTTTCAAGAGCACGTTCAGCAGTGCCGTCATCGTAGGCAAAATAGTTGGATATAATGGTTTCGGTATAAAGGGAGTCATTTGCTTTTTCAGTATTACCATCATTGGTAGTAATGGTTTGTAGTGTCTCAAAAATCAGAGATTCTTGATTGAGACTCTGAATATCTTGAATTAGTGGATTTCTTGTTTTGTCTTCTGGTATGGTCTTGATGACCTCCACAGAAGATTGAGAGGGAATATTTATTTTTTGGTTGACAGCATCGGTCATTTCAAATGGATCCCAAGATTGATTGGAGGTTAATTCTGATATGAAAACTGACGAAGTTTCGATATTGTTATCAGCCCCACTAAAATTAAAGAATTCACCAGTGATTGTCGTTGACAATTCTCTATCTGGATTTTCCATAAACTGAGATATGGGCATTGCATTATATCTGTCTAATAAATTTCCGTTTCCAAAAACTATAGAGATGTCTTTTGTTGTAGGAGCAATGATTGCTCTGTCGTTATTTAAAGAAATATAGTCAATGTGCCATATTCCGTAAGAACCCGTTTTCTCGCCTTTATTAAAAATTCTGAACTGAAATGCATCGTGAAAGAACTGAGGATCGGTGAACGGGATTCCTACAAACTGAAAAGGAGGCACAGAATCGAGCGGAATAAAATTAGAGCCAGGTGTCCCAAACATTTTTATCCATTTATTGTCAGCATTCAAAAACTCGACAAGCAATGAGTCTTGAACCCTCGGCAAAAAACCGCGTCCCTTCATTTGATAATAAAAACTTAAGGCAACTCCGCGATTGACAGACGAATTGCTCAGGTCAATTGGTTTGGATGTAAGTACATCGCTAATTCCATAACCACCCCCATAGGCCTGCCCTGATTGATCCAAGCCATCAAATGTGGCTGCTCCAAATGATGGCGGATTTACGGCCATGTCATTATTTACAAAAACCAAATCTTCTAACCATTTGTCTTTTTTTGGGAAAGGCCCAGAATGCGTAAAATCTTCAAAAAATGGAAGTTGAAGTGTATCCCCAAGTATTTGAATGGGTTGTAAGAAAGTATCACAAACGGTAAATTCATCACATAACACAACAGCCAAGGTGTCGAATCCAGGAAATCTTGTAGCGTGATAAATCACACAATTTTCATTATCATTACCAGACCGAAAGTATTGGGTTTGGAGACCAAACCCGCCATATCCTTCAGCAGCAGAAAATAAATTATTACAGGTTATATTTCCTGGTAATCGATTGGTTGGCTCTACACAGTATTCATTTCTATTCTCTGCATCAACTTGATCTGACGGAAGTACTACCGATTCGCCTTTTCTTTTCACCACTATGTCATAGATCAATTCAATCACAGTACTATCTCCAAGAACGGTATTTTCCAAAATTATTTGATCGGCTCCTGCACCTGAAATATCATTTGCAACAAAAAGTAAAGAATCGTCCTTTAGAATCGTTGTGCCAAAGTCATCTGAATTTATCAGGAGTTCATATTTATTACCATTGAAAGTATCTAAAAGGAAAAATGCAGTATCCTTCGCGAATACATAAATGGTGTTATCTATGCTATCGGGACAATTCCCTCGTGCAAAAAATTGGTTTTCATTGACTTGTCTTTTTTGTTCAATGACCATTTTTTGAAAGGCAGTTTCAACTTCGACATTAGAATTAATCGGAATCTCTCGAATTTGACCAATTGATGTTATTGTATAAAACAGAACAATAGTCAGAAGGTAATACTTGTACATATATTTTTTTGATAGTGAAAACAGTCCGAAAAACGCGAAATTTAAGGCTTTGTTGCTTGTTAAAATTACGCCATGTCAGGAAGGTGCAAAAATATTTGAATTATCCTTTTTTCGGAATAGTGAAGTGAAAAGATGATCCATTGCCTAGTTCGGATGTAACCCAAATAGTGCCTCCCCATCTTTGAACGATTTTTTGGCAGATAGCCAAGCCGATTCCAGAGCCTGGGAAGGTCGTTCTTGAATGAAGTCTTTGAAAAATAACAAAGATACGTTCTATGTTTTCTTTATCGATTCCAATTCCATTATCCTTTACGGAAATCGTATATTCTTCTTTGTTTTCGGTGCAAGAAACTTCCACTATTGGAGCCACTCCTTCTTTCCTGAATTTGATGGCGTTACTAATTAAATTTTGCATCAACTGAATTAAAGTAGTCCTTGTAGCATGCACTACGGGCAATTCCTCGTACGTTATCTCTGCTCCAGATTCTTGAATTAGAACTTTCAGATTTACTCTACAAATTTCAACCACATAGTCTAATTCAATCAATTCATCTTCACCGGCATCTCTGCCTACCGTGGCATATTTCAGCAAATCATCCAACAATCCATTCATCCGTGTAACCCCTTCAGTCATATATCCAAAATAGGTTTTGGCATTTTCATCTAACTTGTCTCCGTACAAACGAGAAACGATTTGGGCGTAACTGCTGATCATCCGAAGCGGCTCTTTCAAATCATGAGAAGCGATGTAGGCAAATTGCCTCAAATCCTCATTTATTGAAGTGAGTTCCCTATTTTTTTGTTCCACTTCTCCAGACTTATGAATCAGTTGAGATTGCAATTCATTTTCTTTGATAAGTTGCTCAATTTCTGTTTGTTTGGCCTTAATCGCATTTTTGATTTCGAGATCCAAAAACTGGCGATTGCGCTGTTTTTTGGTAAAATTTTCCTTCAGTTCGGTATAATTGGAAAGACTTTGAAAAGCTTTTTCAAAATCACCATCCTGCTCATAAAATTTTGAAAGCAATTGAAAACCAGTAATTTGGCTGACTTCATCTTGCAAATTTTTTGAAGTTTCAATACCTTTTTCAACCATTTTGATGGCCTCATCCGTAAGCCCTTTTTTAAATTGAATGTTACCTAAATTCAATTCATTAATTTGATGACCATTTGTGTTAGGAAGTTGCTCAAAATCCTTGGCTGCCGCATTGGCAAATTCTTCAGCTTCTTTAAATTTTTCCAACGCAAAAAATGTTCTTCCAAGTTGTGCTTTTGCCAGTGCCTTTTCAGATTTAAAATTGTTTGTTTCGGCCATTTTCAAAGCATCTTCAAAATACTTTTGAGCCGTTGAAAACTCATTTCTGGAATAGTTTAAATTACCAACATTATTGAAAATTGCAACTTTAGTTTGCGTATCTAATATATCTTGATGATTTTCCAAAACGGCATCGTATCGTTCCAAAGCATCAGCATGATTATGCAGTTGTGCGTAGATGGTTCCGATATTGATTTGACATTGTGCGATATAAAATTTGTACCCAATTTTTTCACTTTTTTCTAAAGCCTCCTGAAAATACTGAGTAGCAATTTTAAAATTTCCTTTTACACCAGAAACAATTGCAATGACATTTAATGCAATAATTTCTTTTTCTATTTCTTCATGCTTTTTGCTCAAACCCAATAGCGATTGAGCAGCTTTTAGGGCTTTTCCGAATTCATTGGTTTTGAGATTAGCCAATGCCTTTAATTTCAAAAGGTTGCCAATGACACCTGTATTTTTTCCAGAAAGTAAATGAATTCTTTCTTCTGCGTGCTCAGCCATTTCAAGGGCAGATTGATAGTCGCTTGATTGAAGAAAAACATATCCTTTTCTTAAGTAAATAGAGGCCTCAGCCGAAATGTTTTTTATTGAAGTGGCCTCCGAAAGTGCCAAATCATAAGTCTGGAGAGCTTCCTTATTTTTTTCTTCATCAAAATATAAACGAGCCAATGCCTTATGAAAATCTATCTCATCATTGACCGACCTTTTAAAAACTAATTTTTTGCTAACAATGAGAAAATTATGTGCTTTTTCGAAGTAAGAGACTTCATTGGCATATCGACCGTTGGTACCATAAATCTTTGAAAGAGAAAGACTTGCGTCAAAAATGTATTTTGAGTTCTCAGATTGTTTGGCGAAGTCTAATGCAATTTGGGCAGTAGAGCCCGCCATTTTCAAATTTCGTTTTTTAAAGTGCTCGGAGGAAGCAGTTAAAAGTGCCTCCATTTGAGTCTCAGCTATTTTTTTGTCTTTGACTTCCAATCTTGTGATTTATAAATTAGGGAAAGTACGTTTAGCCTTAACAAAGCAAAGGATTTGCCACGAATGGAAAGAGTAGAAAAAAACTGCCAAATTTCGAATATTTGGCAGTTTTTTAGTTTAGAATTTATTCTAATTAAAATTCAACTTTAGGGACATTCTGAGCAGATTGATCTGCCTCGAATTGTGGACGTTCTCCAAAACCAAAAATTGAGGCAAAGAAACTTGCTGGAAACACACGAACCGCTTTGTTAAAATCAGCTACCTCTTCATTGTATTTATTTCTTTCTACCCTAATTCGATTTTCCTGACCTTCAAGCTGTGCTTGCAAATCACGGAACCCGGCCGTTGCCTGCAAATTTGGATAATTTTCCATCACAGCCAACAACCTACCAAGTCCTTTAGATAATTCACCTTGCGCATTCTGAAAAGCTTTCAAGTCTTCAGCACTTGAAATATCAACATTAATACTTGTTGCCTTCGCTCTTGCCTCGGTAAGTGAAGTGAAAGTCTCTCGTTCAAAATCAGCAGCACCTTTAACGGTACTCACTAAATTTGGAACAAGATCCGCTCGTTGTTGATAAGCACTTTGTACTCGACCCCAAGCTTCTTCAAGGTCAATCTCCTTTGTCACAAAATTGTTGTAGCTACTACAGCCATTCATCATGAGCAATCCAAGAATAGCCAACACTACTAAAGTTCCAATTGATTTCATTATAAAAATTTATGTTTTTAATTGTTTCTAAAATCTATGACGGCAAAAATAGCAGCAATTCACAGATCAAGACATCTTTATTATTTGATTTTAATTTTATTTTTAAAAAATTTCCACCTAAAAGGAATTAATTTATATTTGCACCCGTTTTGAAAATAGGAGGTATGAAGTTTACCTCTCAAAACAAATATGGCGAGGTAGCTCAGCTGGTTAGAGCGCAGCATTCATAATGCTGAGGTCGAGTGTTCAAGTCACTCTCTCGCTACAAGCTTCCAAAAGCTAATCCTCTGTAGGTCTTTTGATTTGCAGGGGATTTTTTCTTTTTATCGACTCCCAAAAAGTAGGCTTCCAATTCTTACCATGGTACTTCCTTCTTCGCATGCAATCTTATAATCGCCTGACATGCCCATACTTATTTCTTTGAATGAATCTTGGTCTCGGAAAAATTGCTCTTTCAGTTGCTCAAAAATGCGTTTTAAAGATTTAAATTCATTTCTAACCTGCTGATTATCAGAGGTGAAGGTAGCCATACCCATGACACCTACCACTTGAATGTTTTCTAATTTTTGGAAGGATTCACTTTCTAATAATTCAGTGGCTTTCGCCAAAGTCAAACCAAATTTCGACTCCTCCTCTCCAATATGAAATTGAAGCAAAACATCAATAATTCTATTGTTTTTAAGGGCTTGTTTGTTTACTTCTGTCAGTAGCTTAAAACTGTCAACAGAATGAATCAAGGAGATGAAGGGGGCAATGTATTTCACCTTATTAGATTGCAGGTGCCCAATCATGTGCCATTCAATATCTTTTGGTAGAGCGGCCTCTTTTTCCACCAATTCTTGCACCCTGTTTTCTCCAAATATTCGTTGCCCTTGGTCGTACTTTTCCTTGAGCTGAGCGATAGGTTTTGTTTTAGAAACTGCTACCAATTTAGTATTCGACTTTAACAGTTCTTCAAGTATTTTTTCTCTCATTGATTGAAATATCAAAAATTAAACAGTCGTTTAAGGGTAATTCTGGCCTAAAAAAGTTCTAATTATGAATAACTCCAAATTCAAAAAAGCGGCTCAACTTCGAAAAATATCCGCCTTTTTTCTAACCCTTTTGACCTTTTTTGGTTTGGTGGGTTTTATTCTTTTTCAGTTTGGAGTAAAACCTTTCCAAATTTTTGAATTGATAAATTTTTTGTTTTCTGAGCCAACTACGGAAAATCCGTCAATCAATTATCCCTAATTTCCTCCTTTCCAGTTTAGAGAATTTAACCAGATCTGGAAAGAACAAGTTGAATTTTTCGTTTATCTCATCAAAGTGGTCAAAAATTGTTTCGATTGAATCTTCCAACTGTTCAGGTTTAGAAACCCGTTTCATTACTTTATTGACTGTAAATTCTATTCCTTCCAATTTTCCATAATTTGCCAACCAATTACTCTCAATCATGGCTGGCAGATTTTTTCGTAAAGAGTGGGGGACATGCTCGAAATTAGCTTCTAAAATTCGATAAGCTCTTTTCGTGAAATCTTCAAAATTTTCATTAGAATATCGCTCCCAGTTTTTGATCAAAAAGTAATCGTAAAAAATATCAAGCAACACTGGTGCATATTTTCCATGAGCTGGATTGAGTAACTTTGTACTTTCTTTTACCTTGGGGTGTGTATCCGTAAAATGGTCAATTTTTCTATGTAATTGAATGCCTTTTTTAATATCAGTTGGATACTTTTCTACCATTTTATTAGAAACAGAATCAGCAATAAAGTTGCCGATTAAAACAGCTTCATTTTTACCCGATAAAAAAATATGCGCTAAAAAATTCATTAGAATAGAAATTACCTGCGAATAAAGTATTTTATTTGGGGTTTGAAGAGTGAAGTTGTTTAAAAATATTTTTTAAGCTGCAAATTCGATGATTTCTAATAAACTATGAGTTTAACCACCAGTCAGATAAAATTCCTTTCAAGTTTGGGACAGAAGAAGTTTCGTGAAGAACATGGATTGTTCGTGGTCGAAGGAGTGAAAATGGTGGAAGAGGCAATTCATCAATCTCATTTTCCGCTAAAAACGATTTATGGAACGAGCGAATGGATTGGTAAAAATGGTTTTTTACTAAAAGATCCATCTTTAGAAATTGTTGAAATTAAAGAGAAAGAACTCAAACGAATTTCTAATCTTAAAAATCCGAATCAAGCCTTTTGTGTTTGTGAAAAAGGAAACAAATCTGATGATAAAGATTTGAAAATCAATGATTTAACCTTGTATTTAGATCGAATAAAAGACCCTGGAAACATGGGTACGATTTTGAGGATAGCCGATTGGTTCGGCATTGAAAATGTGATATTATCGCCTGAATCGGTTGAGGTTTTTAATCCAAAAGTGGTACAAGCAACGATGGGTGCTATTTTTAGAGTTTCTATTTTCGAAAAAGACTTTACTTCCTTTTTTGAAGAACATTCAGATTTGAATTTTTTTGCAACCACCATGAGTGGTGCCGATGTTTTTAAAATGAAAAAAACAAAAGATTCGGTCATAATAATTGGAAATGAGAGCCATGGAATCTCCAAAGAAATAATGGACAAAGTGAAAGAAAAAATCTCTATCCCAACTTTCAATAAAAGTAGATCGGAGTCATTAAATGCTGCCGTAGCAACTGGTATTATATGCAGCGCATTCAGAAACCTATAGTATGAAAATACTCAAAGTAGGCATCAAAAATTTGAACTCTCTGAGGTTGGAAACCAAGCTCAGTTTTGATGAATCGCCATTGTGTGATACAGGATTGTTCGCAATTGTTGGTGATACTGGAGCAGGGAAAACCACGGTGCTTGATGCGATTACTTTGGCGTTGTATGGAAAGGTCGCCCGTGATCCTAATAATCCTTTAGGGGTGCTTTCTTTTGGTGCAATTGATGCTTATTCTGAGGTTACTTTCGAATCCAGTTCTGATTTATATTTGGCCAAATGGTCGGTTTATAGAGCAAGGAAAAAAGTAGATGGGAAAATACAAGGACCTTCTCGTGAATTATCAAAATGGAATAAATCTACCAAGAAATTTGAAATAATTGCCGAGAAAATAAAAGAAGTAAATGAAAAAATAGAAGAAGTTTCTGGCCTTGATTATGTGCGATTTACCAAATCTGTTTTGCTTTCTCAAGGAGAATTTGCGGCCTTTCTAAAGTCAAAAGAAAAAGAAAGAAGTGAACTTTTAGAACGTATTACAGGCACTGAAATTTATTCTCAACTTTCCATCTCTGCCTTTCGGCGAAAAAGAGAAGAGGAAGCTAAATTAGAGCAACTTTCCATCCAGAAAGATGCAAGAAAAGCACTCACACCTGAAGAACTCAAAGAATTGAAATCTGAGTTAAAAACTGCTAATGATACCTCAAAAGATTTAGTTAAGGTTTTAGAGAAAGACTCCAACATTTTAAATAGTTTAGAACAACTAAAAAAATGTCATTTTGAATTAGAAAACTTAAAAGAAAAAAAGGAGCTGTTGAAAGCGCGAGAAGCTCAATATTCCGATGAATTTAGCAAGCTTGAATTGTACAAGAAATTGCTCCCATTGGGAGCGGATTTGGCGCTGTTTCAAAGTGATAGAAAAAAGCATGCTACCATAATTGAAGAGAATAAAACACTGAAAACCAATGTTTTACAATTAGATGAAAAAATAAAACAGAAAAAGACTACACTCAACGATTTGGAGGAAATTTTTAGAAAATCTCAATTAGAAAATAAAGAAAAACAATCACTTTTTGATGAGGTGCTAAAGTTGGATGTTAAACTTGAAAAACAATCCAAACCAATTGAAGAAATAAAAGCCAACATCAATGAATTTCAACTTCAAAAAGAAAAGGAAGAAAAGGACATTTTTGAGGCAAAAAAATCAACAGAAAACTTAAAATCCAAACTTGCCATTATGGAAAAATGGCTATTTGAAAATAAAGAATTTGAGTCCTTAAAAGAGGAGCTTTCAAGTATAGAGTCTTCGAGAGGAGAGTTGGCTGAAATTTGGAGAAGAAGTTTGGAATTTGTAGAGGAAAAAAAGGGACTGTTTAAAGAAATAGAGCAATTAGAGCAAGCACTAAAAAACGCAAAAGATAAACAAGCCGAAGTTCAAGAAAAACTCAAATTGGCTGATTCTGAAATTAAGGAATTATTGCCCGACAATTTGATTGAAAATAGAAGAGAGGCACTTCAATTTTTAAATAAAGAGATAGAAGAATTATCCCAACAAACGGCGCAGGTCAAAGAATTTAATTCCTTGACAGAGATGTACAATGTTTTGTTGAAAGACTTAAATGAACAAGAAGCACAACTTGAAAACCTAAGAAATCAGGAATCAGTTTTAAATGTTCGGCTCATGAATTCACTGGAAATGGTGGATGAAATGAATAAGCGATTGGAGTATAAACAAGGGATTTATGATCAACAACGCGTTTTAGCATCTTATGACGAAGATCGTAAAAAGTTGAAAAAAGGGGAGCCTTGTCCGCTTTGTTTTTCTACAGAACATTCATTGGACAAACATGATTTGAAGCCGTTTGTAAATGAGGCAGCGGAGGAATTGGCAGTCGTTAAATCTCAGTTCGATGAGGTTAAAATGGTACATCGGCAGATTGCAAATTCTTACAACGAGATTCAGTTGAAAATGGAGGAATTGATTGGAAATGAGATTCAGAAAACGAGCGGTGCTATTCAAAAGCAATTTAATAAAATCGTAGAATTTGAAGGGAAATTAAAGGTATTTGCAAGTAAAATTGATTCTAATATATTTTTACTCAGTCAAAATTTTCTCATCAATAAAAAATTAGAATCTATTGAGGTCTCCGTTGCTGAAAGAAGACATAAAAGAGATTCTATTGAAATTATTTTAGAAAAGGTACGATTGATAGAATTGGCTGAAAAAGAGGCAGGAGAGTTGGTGCAAGGCTTATCTCGGAAAGAAGTGACTTTGACCGAGAGAATGAATCTTTTAGAAAAGCAAATCAAAGAATCTGAGAAACAAAAAACATCTAAAATTTCTATAATTAATAAACTATTAAAAGGATATAAATTAGAGTTTGATTTGAACACAGCCAAGCAAATGTTCGCTGATCTTCGGAAGAAAAAAGAAGATTTTGATAAACATCAAAAATTGTTCTCTGAGGGCTCTAATCAATTGAAAATCAACGAGAACGAAATTATTCAATCTACAAAATCCATTTCGAAAATTGAGAAACTTCTGGAAAAAGAGAAGAAAAAGTTAGAAAAGCTGACGCATCAATTTAAAGAGGATTGGAATCAAAGAAAAAATCTTTTTGGAGAAAAGAATCCACAAGTGGAAAAAGAAAATTGGGCCACCTTTTTGAATGAAAAAGGAGTGCAATTAAATCATCAAAAAGAGGAATTCAATTTACTGAAAATTGAATTAGAGAAATTGAAATCCAATTTTGAAAACAATGAAAAACAAAGTGTTGGGCTGGAAAAATCTATTTCACTATTAGAGCAAAAACTGAAAAAGGGAGCTTCGAAATTGGGGGTAGAATTTGATACAATCGGAGCTTCAATTTTGGAAGAAAGTAGGTTGAATGAATTGGAGGCATTAAAAGAAAGTATTACAAAACAGGCAATAGAATTTGAACAGGAAGATAAATCTCTTTTGGCATCTATTAAAGAATTGGAGATGAAAACAAAAGATGCTCCTGCGCTTCTTGATCTGAGGTCTTCAATTCAAGTCCGTAAAAGCAAACAACAAGAATTGTTTCAAAAGATTGGAAGTATAAAGGAACGATTAGATATTCAGAAAAATCTGGAATCAGAATTAAAATCGCTTTTAAAAGAGATTGATGACCAACAAAAAGAACTCAATCGATGGTCAGCACTTTCAGATATTATTGGTTCGGCAGATGGGAAAAAATTTAGAGCTTTTGCACAGGGCTTGACTTTGGAAAAATTGGTCATTTTGGCCAACAATCATCTCGATTTATTGAATGGCCGCTATGTTATTCAGAAAAGAGACAATGAAAATCTCGAATTAGAAATCATCGATACTTTCCAAGCGGATAATATCCGACCGATGAATACCCTTTCAGGAGGAGAGACCTTCTTGGTGAGTTTAGCACTTGCTTTAGGCTTATCGGATTTGGCTGGGAAAAACACGCAAATTCAGTCTCTTTTCATTGATGAAGGTTTTGGTACCTTAGATGAGCAAAGTTTGGATATTGCAATCTCTTGTCTTGAAAATTTACAATCAACGGGCAAAACCATTGGGATTATTTCACATGTACCTGCTTTAAAGGAAAGAATTTCTACCCAAATCCAAATTATAAAACAAGGAAATGGGTTTAGTGATATTGAAGTGGTTTAGATTTACTTAAATGGATCTTGAAATGCTGGGTTGTTGATAAACGAAGTATCAGTTAAGGTTTTTAAAAAGGCTACTAAGTCTGCTTTTTGCTCGGCATCGAGAGAAATAGAGTCCATTAATGCATCACGATTTGGTGACCAATGACCTCCAGAGGCATAATGTTCTATTACCTCTTCTAATGTTTGAAATCTACCGTCATGCATATAAGGTGCAGTAAGCTCGATATTCCAAAGGGTAGGAGCAGCAAATTTTCCATTATCCCATTGGAAGTTAGTCACACCACCTCTTCCTAAATCTGGGAAATCAGCCACATTGGCAACTGAATCGAGGCCGTTGTTTCTGAAATCAGAATCCGTAAATAGTGGAGCAGCATGGCAATGAAAACATTGCGCATCTGGTAAGAAACCTCTTGATGCATCAAAAAACATCAAATGCCCATTTAATTCTTCATCAGATAGTTGTTCTTCGCCTAAAATTTGAGCTCTGTAAAATTTTGAGCCTTCTCCTACAATCATAGTGCGCTCAAACTGAGCAATTGCTTTGGCCGCTAATTCTTTCGTGATTTCGGACTTTGAAGAAATACCAAATGCCTCGCGAAATTTAGTAGGGTAGTCTGGATGCCGTCTAAATTTCTCAATCACATTTGGCCAATCTTCGTGTAATTCTATTTCATCTTCTACTGGGAGTAGAGCCTGATCTTCGAGTGTTGCAGATCTGCCATCCCAAAACAATCCGTGACGATTGAATCCAACATTCATAATGGCCATGGAACTTCTACCCGTAAAACCACCTTCAACACCTCTACTGAATCGCTGACCATCGGCAAATGCTTGCTCAGCCAAATGACAAGAGGCACAAGACATGGAGCTATCAACAGAAAGGATAGGGTCAAAGAATAACATTCTTCCCAACAAAACCCCTTGGTCGGTTATAGGATTATCATCTGGAATCAACATTTGAGGAAAATCCACTAATTGAGGCAAATCGTAGGGTGTTGGATTATAGTCAATATTCTCCAAATCCCCAATGGTCGGTTCGCCGCCACCTGGTTCATCAGGCGGACATTCTTTACAGTTTTGAAAAACTAAAAGAATAATTACCCAGCCAAACTTAAAAATGAATTTTCTCAATTGAAGTTATTTTCTAGTTAACGAGGCAGTCATATTATCTGCAAGAGATTCCATCACGTCAGTATTCTTGTGCACTATATTGAAAGTCTCAATATCAAAAGCTACACCATTTGGCATAAAGACATCTTTTAAATCGATAGAAAAGTCAACTTTAGGAGTTTCTCCTTCTTGGATAAAAATAGCACCTGGAAAAGATTTAGATCTCACAGATTGGTTTCCACCTATGTGGTAAGTTAATCCTTGTTCAGGTGTTCCATCAAGATCGAAATCAGCTTTTCCAGCAATGGTCGAGAAAATAAAACTTTCCCAATCTGACCAATAGATGCCATCGTTCAACTCGCTTGTAGCGGGCAAATCTGATGGTGCTGTGTTATTTAACCTTTCAGATAGGCCAACATAAAATTTTATGGAAGTATATTCTCCAGCTTCAATGTTATTCAAATTGATGGACTGGCCATCGACAGCTGTTGTCGCTGTTTTCCCACCAAGATTAATCAAATTAGCTTCAGAGATGGAAGTAGTTGCTCCATCATTATTAGTTAGTTCTATTTCAGTGACGAAAAATTTAATTTCTTCAAAACGAAGTTTTACCCCATCTTCAAAATCATACATGGTGCCGTCTGTTGCCAATGGCTGTCCGTCATAAGTGGCAGAAAAGTTCAGCTCTAAGCTTCCCGTGCCTGGCTCGGTTTTCTCTCCACACGCAAAAATAAATAGAATTAAAAAGGGAATTAAAAATTTTACTTTACTCATGTCTGGTTTATTCTTGATTTATATCATTAAATAAAATAGCGGACTTTATGTTCAGTATGATTCTATCTTTAATGGTCTCCTCTGTGTCATTTTGAAAATCAATTTCATTCCAAAGCAGATTGTAATCCATTTCTAAAGTTAATCGTGTGTTTAGACCTGATTTAAGTTCAAAAATACTATCTATTTGAAGGAGTTGCAGGTTAGGACTTGCAATCTGAATTACAGAGGGCTCAATTGAATCTAACAAAACGGTGTCTTGGTAACGGGAATACTCTAATCTTAAAAAAGAATATCTTCCATTTTCAGACCAATTAGTAGAATCAGCTTGCCAGCCAAAAGCATGACCTGTCCCTAAAAGTGAATCTGGATGGAGCAGATTGTTGTCGTTTTCTAAACCAAAATTGAATTCAATTTTTTCGAATATTCCATTTGGTTCGAACCTACCTAAATTCTCGCCTCCAACATCATTTCTTGAAATAAACGCATGATTGTTTCCAATAGCAGCGAATGGACTGGTGGATACTTGAGTTTGAGTTGTGGTAGTGATAGTCTCTCCATTTGACTTCGTAAACTTAAAGCCAGTCAAATAAAAGTGAAATTTATTGACAGCTATTCCAAAACTATCATCTTCGAAAATTCTATAAACCTGATTCAATTGCATGGTCACTTTCTCAGTGTCAGGATTGATTTTATGAATAAATGCCAGCGTTAATTCTGAAGAGTCACAACAGTTTTCACAAGGTTCGTCAGCTTCAACATCAAAATTTGGAGCGTTAATATTTAGACATCCTTCTACAGTCTCAGTGCAATCCGAGAATAGAAAACAAACCAACAGAAAAAGGAAAAAATAGTAAGTTTTCAAATATTATAAATTGATACGATCAAAGGAATTTTTTTCTAAAATTTTCATGAATTCTGCTCTTGGAATTGGGGCAGCACCTAAACTTTTCAAATGCCCAGTTTCCTGCTGGCAATCAATTAACGTGAAATCCAACTCGTGTAGTTTCCTTACTAAAGAAATAAATCCGAATTTTGAAGCATTAGAAGCGTTGGCAAACATGCTTTCGCCAAAAAATACTTTTCCAAGTGCTATGCCATAGAGACCCCCGACAAGTTCATTTTGCTGCCACACCTCTACAGAATGTACATATCCTAATTCGTGTAATCGGCTGTAAGCGTTCGTGATATCATCCGTTATCCAAGAACCTCCTGGTTGACCTTTACGGTTGTTTTTTTTACAATTGGAAATCACTGCATCAAAATCCTGATTGAAAGTTACCGTGAATTTGTTCTGGTTGAAATAGGGGCGCATACTTTTAGCCACTTTCAAATTTTTGGGATATAAAACCAATCTTGGATCAGGTGTCCACCATAATATTTCTTCGCCCGGGTTATACCAAGGAAAGAAGCTAAGAGAATAAGCTGTAATCAACCTTTCGGGAGATAAATCACCTCCAATTGCCAATAAACCCGCTGGCCCAGCGAGTTTAGGATCAGGGAATAAATATGGATCTTCTGTAAGTTGATAAATTGCCATCGGTAAATTCTCGACCACAAGATTAAAACGAAAAAGGATTCTATCAAATTTTCGGTTCCAACAAATTGAATTAGTTTCGCAACTGAGAAATATTTTATTACTTATCCTAAGATACTATGCGTAAAATAGAAGTCGCAATTGGCTGCGATCATGCTGGATTTGCAATTAAGGAATCTGTCATTTCTAAATTGAAAAAGCTCGGTTTTTTTGTGCATGATTTTGGTACTTATTCTTCAGACTCTACCGATTATCCAGACTATGTTCATCCTGCGGCAAAAATGGTTGAATCAGGAAAAGCAAAATTTGCCGTTTTTATCTGTGGAAGTGGAAATGGAGTTTCTATGACTGCGAATAAATACCAAAATGTTAGGGCGGCGTTGTGCTGGAAAGTGAATTTAGCGGAGCTCGCGCGTCAACATAACAACGCGAATGTTTTATGCATCCCGCAGCGCTTTGTTTCTAAACAGATGGCTCTGAAAATGGTAAATGCTTTCTTTTCCGCAGAATTTGAAGGTGGAAGGCATGAAAGACGAGTAAATAAAATTGCGTGTTGTTAATTTATGACCGATTACTTAAATAGAATAACGATTCATTTAGTTAGTATAAAATTCTAAAAATGAAATTCAAACTCCTCGTTTTCCTCATTTTTTCAACTACTTTTCTTTTTGCCCAATATGAGGAACCTGCAAATACAGGACATGATTTTGCAAAGTCTATCAACCCTGAAAATTTAAGGGAATATCTTGCAGTCTTAGCTTCTGACGAATACGAAGGAAGAGAAACGGGGCAGCCTGGCCAAGAGAAGGCTGCTGAATTTATCGCAAAACAATTTGAATCCTTTGGGATGCCAGCTGTTGGTGAAAACGATTCCTATTTTCAAGAAATAGCCTTTTTTAATGAAAAATGGGTTTCAATAATGTTGAATGTGGATGGAGAGCGATTTCGTCATCTTACAGATTTTTATGCTTTTCCAGGTGCCAATAAAAACAGACCTAAATACAATACTAAAAAGGTTTTCTTTTTAGGTTATGGAATAGATGATCCAAACTATTCAGATTACAGAGGTAAAAAGTACAAAGGAAAAACAGCTATGATTTATGCTGGCGAACCCAAAAATTCTAATGGAAAATACCTTTTAACCGGAAATGCGGAACCTTCAGAATGGACTTCTGATTTCGATAAAAAATTGGCTGCTGCCAAAAAGCACGGCGTTGAAACTCTACTTATCATTGACCCAGATATTAAAAAGAATATAAGCGATAATCGTTTGAAAATCCTTGGCGGAAGAACCATTATGGGCAAGCCTGATGCGATGGCAAGTCGCGTTAACCATTTATTTATTTCTTCAACTGTGGCAAAAGCAATTGTAGGGTCTAAAATGCAAAAAGTAATTGCAGCAAGAGACAGAATCAACAATATTGGAAAAGCAAAACGAGTAAAATTAAAGTCGAAATTAGAAATTCGTCAAAAAATCGATGATTCCAATTTAATAGGTTCTAATGTGATTGGTTTTTTAGAAGGCTCTGATCCAAACATGAAAAATGAAATGGTAATTGTGACCGCTCATTATGACCACTTAGGCAAAAGAGGAGAATCGATTTTTAATGGCGCAGACGATAACGCTTCAGGAACCTCAACTGTTGTGGGGGTTGCCAAAGCCATGATGGAGGCGAAGAATCAAGGCAAAGGACCACGAAGAAGTGTTTTGTTCATGTTGGTCTCTGGCGAAGAAAAAGGACTACTTGGTTCTCAGTATTATGTAAACCACCCATTATTTCCTTTAGAAACGGCTGTGGCTAACATCAATGTGGACATGGTAGGAAGGGTTGATGCGAAGTATGCAAACAATCCAAACTACATTTATGTAATTGGCTCTGATAGGTTATCTACAGAGTTGCATGAGATTAATGAGCAAATGAATACAACTCACACTAATTTAATTTTGGATTATAAATACAATGATGAAAATGATCCGAATCGATATTACTACAGAAGCGATCACTACAATTTTGCTCAAAATGGGATTCCTGCTGTTTTCTTTTTTAATGGGACACACGAAGACTATCATCGTCCATCGGATACTATAGAAAAAATTAATTTTGAAAAAATGGCCAAAATTGGGCAGTTAGTTTATCACACCGCTTTTGAATTGGCCAATAGGGATAAGAGAATTGAAGTTGATGTTTTGGTCGATTAATTCGCCGCCTTTTTAATACCTGATTTCAATCCTTTAAAAAGTTCATTGAAGGTTTCAAATTCTTGTCTGTAGCTAAGGCCGCCGCCATAGCGTTCTCTTCTTCCCCCGTCCAAAACCCTATCAAAACTTGCGTAGGCTTTTAGTTTGAGTCTTCTGCTTTTGGTTAAAGCATATTCAACTACAAAATCACCAGCACTGAAGGTGCCTGCTCTATTCGTGGTGCCAAAATTTACGTTGTCATCAGCGTTGAATTCTCCACCAAAATTCACAGATAACCTGTCTTGCAAGAAATACGGATTCACATTCAACTGTACCGTACTCCCTGAAGCACCTAAGTTATCTCCTGCTTCTGTCAAGCTCGTATTTTCATAAGTTCGATAGAAAAGTTGGATGTCAATTCCGGATATGAAATTATTTTCTTGAACTAAGTCAGAAAATAGTGCAGTCAAATAAATAGAAAGCTGATTGGTTAATAATTCTGATAGGGTATTTACAGCCAAACTTTCAATTCCGAGCGTATAATCTGAGGGTAGGAAGGAGCGTGTCACAATTAAACCAAACACCTGTCTATTCAACTCGTTTTCGTCCTGATTTAATACCCGTAATTTGGATTGAGCATAAGTTTTTAACTCTCCAGACAAATCTGGAAAATCTATATCAAAACTGATAGTAGGTTTAAGCAATTGCCCACGCAAGTTCATGGTAAGGTTAGTCGCAGTTGCCTTTGCAGCTTCTCTTTTTAAATCATCGGAAAGCAATCGGATATATTCGATTATTAGATTTGAGATTGGAGTTTTTAAACCATTGTAATTTGCGATTAAGTTTATTTCCGCTCCGAAAGGGTCTCCATACCATCGAATAGTGCCACCTTTTTGTACTTTAAAATTTTTGTTCACCACGTTCAGCATCGTAAACAAATATTCGCCATCCTCAATCACATAATCACCTATCATACTAAAAGTTCCATCTCTGAGCACCTTCATTTCTACATCACCTTTTCCTGTTCCTTTTATAATATCTCCCGCTCTTTCATCAAAAATCAACAACATCTCTGCGTCTTCGTTGAGTGAAAGTTGCATCACCAAATTGATTCCTTTTAAATCTGTAATACCAGATTTCTTTTCATTGTCCTCTAAAGAAATTTTATTTTTATCAATAAAATTGATGAAGCTCAATTCAGAATTGGAATTATTAGAAACAACGGGGATGATTACTCTTGTTCCTTTGGCCGTAGTGGCATCTACTGTAATATCAGTTTTACCAAAACTTCCCGAAAACCGAACATCGCCTGCTCCAATTCCTCGACCATAAAATGGCGCTTTGGTACTTTTATCTGTATTTAAAACCAAAAATCTATCAGATTTAACTCTTACATCCAATCTCAATTTTTTCAAATTAGTATGACGGATCCCTCCATAGACATAAGCGATATTCCCCTCATCATCTCTTAGTGTAGAACCAGTGGCATCAAAAATATTGTCATTAATGGATAGCTTACCATCAAGAATTTCATAGGTCGTATTGAGGTAAGAAATCGTAGTTTTTCCTTTGTCTGTTGTGGCATTTCCACTTATTTTTAGCTCATTAGGCCTACCATTCAGCCGCAGATTAGTGGAAGTAATAGTTCCACTTGTATTTTTTATTCCAGTAGGTACCCAATATTCCAACATTTGAATTGGATATTTAATTAATTTTATATCAAGGTCCAAATAGTCAGAAATAGATTTATCTTTTTTTGAATGTGGAAGGGCATAGGTTCCATTAGCTAATAATTTTTGCTCCCCTTTTTCAACTTTCAAATCGGTTAGTAAAACGCCTTTCAAATCAGTTAGCTTTGCTTTTAGTGTCATTGCTCCAAAGTCATCATCATTTATTTTAAAGGATTTTGCTTTGGCAGTCGCTGAAATTCCACTAATATTAAAGACATCTTCAATTCTACCATCAAAACTGAAATTTCCTGAAAAGTCTAAGGGGTTGTAGTCCCATAATTCTTCAATAAAGTCAAGGTTGAAATTTTCCAAATTCCATCTGAGGCCTCGATTGTTGTTATAACTTTCAAGCACAATTTTTTTATCTTCATGTTGTAAAACAAAGTCTTTCGTTTCCAATTTATTATTCCCAAATCGAATAAAATTTTTATTGGGAATGTCCCATTCTCTTTTTCCAATCACCATGCTGGATGATTTAAAATTCACCTGGTACTGATCTTGATGAATAAAGAGTTTACCATCAAGATTTATGTCTTCAATGGATTGCCAATCAGCAGTATGTGTGAGACCAAACTCGTAGGTGTCTCTTTCCATAAGACCAAATACAATTACGGGAGAAAACTCCCTTTTTCCTCTCAGAGTTTTACCAGCTGCAAAATTCAAATGTCCATCACTTTGCTCTAGGTTGGTCATGGCTGCCAAACCTGTGAAGTCCCAATTTTTATATTTTAAACGAGGTATTTCCAATTCAATATTCAATTCGTCCTCAATCGAATTGATATGGCCAAAAAAGTCAACACCCTGAAGCGAATCAATTCCTGGATTAAGGATCTTGGCAAATTCCCTCGCATCATCAATTTGAAAATCAAATGAAAAATCTGAATTTCGATAATCTTTTGTAGGTTTTTTTATACCTAACTTTTTCATGAAGACTGGAAAATTCCGATGATAGTACGCCAGAAATGTGTTGGGGAGTTGTTCTATATCGAAAAAGCCTTTTATCTTTCCTTCGACTATATCAGATTTAATTTGAAACAATTTTTCTCCTTCATTTGAAAATTCACTCGAAATAAAAATAGAATCGGCCTCAAATTTTTCTGCTCCGTTTTCAAAAACGAAATTCAAAACTTCTATATCACCTTCCATATCAGAAAGTTTGCTATTGATTAGATTGAGGTCAACCTCTCCAGAAAGGCGATAATCTTTGGTTGATAAATTGAGTGTTTTGAGATTGAGTTTTTTGATTTTTGATTTAAAATCAAAAACAGGGATTTCATTTCTATAATTCACATCACCAACAAAACTTAAATCTATATTTTGGTCTTCGATTCCTAATTTCCCGTTGAATCGTCGGTTATCCAAACGACCATTTAAGACAATATTTTTATAGTTATAATTTCTAAAAAATAGATTTTCTACCGTTCCATTTACCACTGCAGAGGCCACATCACTAGTCAGTCCTCGGCCATCCTCGACATTGGTTTTTAAAGTTACGATTCCGAGATCTTTATTGCCAGTCCACGTTCCTAAATCAAAGTTTTCGAGGCTTAGGTTCCCAGAGTAAATTGCTTTTTCTCGGCCCTCTTTTATTTTCAAGGTCATATCAGTGACGGCTCTTCCAAGATCCGTTTGCAAGTCTCCATACGCCACAAAGTCCACAAAAAACCCGTAGAATTTTCCTTTAAAAGTTAAATCACCAAGCTTTCTAAAATTGTCAGGAGGATTAAAACCTGGTATTAAATCATAAAGCGTTTTCATAGAGGTTTTGACGAATGCATTTTGCATATCCAAAAATCCTTTATCAGGTTTTGTAACCTCTCTCGACCTAAAATCACCTTTGAAGAGCAAATCTTGTCCAAGAGTTAAATTCATGTTTTTTCCTTTTAATGAATTTATTTTCCCATTCAGATCTCCACTAATTTTTATTACCTCACCCTTATTGGTTTCAAAAAATTGGTTTCGATGGAGAGAAGGGAAAAAGGTCATGATATCTTCAAAAGATAATTCAGAGTTCCTAAGTTTTGCTTTTAAATAAACTTCACTATTAAAATGTTTGAATGCGTTTGTATCATCAAAAGCAAAAGAAAGTGTATCCCCAATGAAGCTATTTGGGGTTTTCATTGATAAACCGTTGAATACCAATCGATTATTTGTGAAGACAAATTCTTCTGAAGTCATTTTATTGACCTCAAAACCACTTAGCTCTTTAAATGTAAAAGCCTCTATTTTACTTGAAATGCTTTCACCCTCCAGCACAAAATTTTCATGAACCATGTTGATATCGAAAGCTTTCCAATGACGGTCATTAAAGGTGTTTTTTGGAAGCACTCTTGCTGCATAAGTTCGATCATCATCAAATTGAAATATCCCATTCTTTACAACTACTGATTCAGCCTCAATAACCATAGGTTTTCGGTTTCGGGAAGTATCAGAATTTTCCTTTTTAGGAAAAATTACGATTCGCGTGGTGTCCTTCGGGTATCTATAAAATTTGTAGAGGGGTTCGTTAAAAACAACTTCTCCCAGCTCAAATTTATTATTTTGGATATTTATGTCATTTACATTGATCAAGCCATTTTTAAGATAAACCACTTCCAGTTTGCCCTTTTTTTGGTTGTCAAAAGTCGCTTCCAAATTTGACAACGAAAGTGTCTTCATAGTGAAGATAAAGGGCGTTTTTTGGTTTCCATTTCCTCTAAGTTTGTTAATAATAAACTGGAGCGTTGAAAATTCATCTTCAGGAGTTCGGGTAATTTTGAACTTGGCACCTTCCAATTCTACATCCTCTAAAAAAACTTGTTTATTTATCCAATGCCATGGGTACGATGTAATATCTGCCCTAAGTTTTTGGGAATAGAGTAGGGTGTCGCCTTTTTGGTCTTGAACATAGAACCCATCCAGAACAATTTCATTGAAAAAATCCAAGGAGATGTAGTCCAACGTAACTTCAGTTTCCATTTCATCTGAAAGGAATTCCATCGTTTTATCAGCGACTTTGTTCTGAACTGAAGGGATTTTTAACAGTAAACCTGCAATAATGGACAAGAAAAATAATATAGCGAACAGTATCAAAAACCACCTGACCGCAGTTTTTAATAAAGACCTTTTTCGAGGTACACTCGTGTCGGGCGTTTTTGATTCGCTAATTTTATTCAAAAGGTAATCGAATTTTTAAGGGTACAAAGTAAAAAAGATTTAGCTAATAAAAAGACGCAAAAACTTGCCCTAAGTTAGTCAGCATCAATGGTTTAACGGGTTATTAATATTGTTTTAGAATTTCATGCGATCCTGTTCAATATTTTTTGGTTCTTTGTGTCTTAAAATTACAGCGTATTCATGTCTGAAAAATTTAAAAATTCTACGCTATTTATTCTATTGGGGATGGTTTTTTTTATACCGTTTTTAGGAGGTGTACATCTCTTTGATTGGGATGAAATCAACTTTGCGGAGATTGCCAGAGAGATGATCGAATTAGGGGATTATTTGCGGGTTCACATCAACTACGAGCCCTTTTGGCAAAAGCCTCCATTATTTTCATGGTTTCAAGTTTTGGCAATGAAAATCTTTGGTATAAATGAGTTTTCAGCTCGATTTCCCAATGCGATATGCGGCGTTTTTACTTTAGTGGTTCTATATCGAATTGGATATTTTTTAAAAGGAAACTCATTCGGAATTTTATGGGCACTTTCCTATTTCGGAAGCATTCTACCATTTCTTTATTTCAAATCAGGAATTATCGACCCTTGGTTTAATCTATTCATTTTCATAGGTTTATACTTGTATATTTTATTTTATTGGAAAAAAGAAAATGTAAAAGATGTTGCTTTAAAAAAGCACAAATGGTACTATTTTTTTCTAAGCAGTTTGTTCATCGGATTAGCGGTACTGACCAAAGGGCCAGTAGCTTTTTTAATTGTTTCCTTATGTTTCGGAGTGTATTGGATATTTGAGCGATTTAGGTTCTACACCACGCCCTTTGAATACATTTTATATACTATTTTATGCTTTAGTGTAGGTGCAATTTGGTTAGGAGTTGAAACGATTAAAAATGGTCCGTGGTTTATCACCGAATTTACCAAGTATCAAATTCAGTTATTAACCACTCATGATGCAGGGCATAAAGGATTTTTCGGATACCATTTTGTCGTTTTATTGGTTGGTGTTTTTCCCTCTTCTATTTTTTTACTTAGAAACTTCTTCAAAATTGAATTTTCTGAAAGTTGGTATGAAAAAGATTTTCGTAGATGGATTAAAATTTTGTTTTGGGTGGTTTTGATACTATTTAGCTTAGTTCAATCAAAAATTGTCCACTATTCTTCGTTGTGCTATTTTCCACTTACTTTTTTAGCTGCTGAAGTAATCGAAAAATTAATTGAAAGGCAAATATCGTTTTCAAAAGCAATGAAAATAGGCTTTTGGTTTATTGGCGCTTTATTTTCGCTCCTTCTCATTTTACTTCCATTCTTCGGAAAAAATATTCATTTACTTAAACCGCTTTTTTCGAAAGATCCCTTTGCGTTGGCGAACCTTGATGCACAAGTCTCTTGGAGTTATTTTGATAGTTTTCCTGGAGCTTTTTTAATTTTTGTACTGAGCGGATTTTTCTACCTATTTCATAAAAAAAGAGCGGATTTTTCTTTTAAGTTTTTATTTATCGGGATGGGGTGTTTTGTCTTTTTAACTTTAGGTTTTATCATTCGGAATATTGAAGGGTATTCACAAAATGCGGCGATTGAATTTTTCAAAGACAAAATGGAAGAGGATTGTTATATCGCTACAACGGGTTATAAAAGTTATGCTCATTTTTTCTATTCAAAAAAGAAGCCACCCTTAAATGAAAATCATTCAAATCTAAACTGGCTTTTGGATGGAAATATTGATAAAACTGTATATATTGCCACCAAAATAAACCACGCAAAAGACCTTGAGAACCACCCGAATTTTCAAGAACTTTATAGAAAAAATGGATTCGTTTTTTTTGTAAGAGAAAAGGAGAAATAATGACAATTGATACTAAAGAACATCACGGTGCAAATCATGAAGAAAATATGCAATCTATTGATAGTCAAAGAGTTGCGCTACCTCCAAAAGTAAATGTTTTGCAGTTTTCCCTAAAGGAAAAAGTCAAAGACTTGACCCGACAATTAAATGAAGCAAATCAGATTTTGAAAAAGGAGAAATCCAAATTCAAAATCTTAAAGGCAGAGAATAAAAATTCTACCGAACTCTCCTCAAAAAAGTATCATCTTAAAACCCTAAAGGCAAACAAATCTAGCCTTACTTCCCAGATAAAATTATTGAAGAATCAACTCAATCTTTTATGAAAATCGGTTTGATGTCAGACACGCACAGCTATTTAGATCCAAAAGTATTTGAGCATTTTGAAAGCTGCGATGAAATTTGGCATGCCGGAGATATCGGTTCGGTCGAAGTAGCTAAGGAACTAGAAAATTTCAAACCTTTCAAGGCAGTTTGGGGGAATATTGATAACAAAAAATTGAGGGAAATGTATCCTCTTGATTTTAGGTTTGATTGTAATGGTCTAGATGTTTTCATGACGCATATCGGAGGCTATCCAGGGAGGTACCATAAACGAGCGAAGACGATTTTAACAGAAACTCCTCCTCAACTTTACATTTGCGGACATTCTCATATTTTAAAAGTCATGCCAGATAAGACATTAGGATTTTTACACATGAACCCAGGAGCTTGCGGGAATGTAGGCTATCATAAAATTAAAACGCTACTTCGCTTTGATGTTTTGGAAGGTAAAGTCAAAAATCTGGAAGCCATAGAAATTGGAAAAAGAGGTAAGCTCAGGTAGTGCACTCTGATAGTGGTCGGTTAAATTTTGCTGGTAAACAATTGTTCTTTTTTTTTGTCTTAAAGACAGGGGAATCTCATTTACCAAAATTAACTTTTCATGAAGGGAAAAAAAGGTATAGTTTGGTTTCGGCAGGATTTAAGACTGCATGATAATGAAGCGCTTCACGAAGCATTAACGCATTGCGAAAGTATCATTCCTGTTTATGTTTTCGACGAACGCGTTTTCAGTGGAAAAACTAAGTTTGGTTTTGCAAAAACAGGTGCACACCGACTCCAATTTATTTTAGAAAGTGTGGCAGATTTAAAAAAGAATCTTCAGTCAAAGGGTTCGGATTTGGTCATTCGAGTTGGAAAACCAGAAGAAGAAATTTTCAAAATAGCCCGATTAGAAAAGACAAGCTGGGTTTTTTGCAATAGAGAAAGAACGGACGAAGAAATAAAAGTGCAAGATGCACTCGAAAATCATCTTTGGTCTGTGGGTCAGGAAGTGAGATTCTCTAGAGGTAAAATGCTTTTCTACACGGCCGATTTACCATTTCCAGTCACACACACGCCAGATGTTTTTACGCACTTTCGTAAGGAAGTAGAAAAATATATCCCTATTCGAAAACCTTTAGATACTGAAAATAGTGATTATCCAGCCCTTGAGGTAAGAATCGAACTTGGCTCACTTCCGGATCATTCAGCTTTTGGAATAGAAAAGGTTACTCAAAGTTCAAAATCAGCTTTTCCATTCAATGGAGGTGAGTCTGCTGCTTTGGAGCACCTCAATGCTTATTTTTGGGAGAAAGACCTTGCAAAAACATACAAGAAAACTCGCAACCAGATGGTCGGAAGCGATTTCTCTACTAAGTTTTCTCCGTGGCTTGCCCATGGTTGTATTTCACCGAAGAAAATCTTCTGGGAACTTAAAAAATACGAGTCAGAAATAGTTGAAAACGACTCGACCTATTGGATTTACTTCGAGCTGATGTGGCGTGACTTTTTCAGACTAATGGGAAAAAAGCATCAAAACAAAATTTTCAAAAAAGGTGGTCCAAAAGAAGAAATGACGAATTCAACTGAAGATATGGCTCTTTTTAGAATTTGGTCGGAAGGTAGAACTGGAATCCCATTCATAGATGCGAACATGATTGAGTTGAACCAAACTGGTTTTATGTCGAATCGAGGGCGGCAAAACGTTGCCAGCTTCTTGGTTCATGACCTTAACCTGAATTGGCAAATGGGTGCTGAATATTTTGAATCCTTGCTGTTGGATTATGACCCCTGTAGCAATTACGGAAATTGGAATTACATTGCAGGAATTGGAAGCGACCCAAGAGAAAATAGAAAATTTAATATTCTGACTCAAGCCTCTCGGTATGATGAGCATGGGGAGTTTGTGAAGCATTGGATTCCAGCACTCGCTCAATTACCCAACGAAAAAGTACACAAACCGTGGACATTGTCAGAGCAAGAACAAGCTACTTATAATGTGAAGATCGGGAAAGACTATCCGGACGTGGTGTTGCACTTGAATTAGTTTTCTTCTTATCCATTTCTCTGGATTTTCGAAAATCCAATTTTTTCTGTTTTACTTCCTCGGTCAGCTCCTTATAGATGCTTTTCATTCGTTTTGGCTCTTTTTCTAAAATTGCCATGGTTGCCTCAAAGTCAACTCGGTGAATTTCATGAATATGGAATATTTGTTCAAAGTATAATTCACGCAATGAATCTTTTTTGAGTCCCACCATCGGTTGCATGGCCGCTTCGGCAACATGAATATCAATTAATATTTCTTTCAGTTTTTCTTCTTCAATGGGCAATTCCACCTCGGGTTTTCCGCAACTAATTGCCATTAGAATAATTATTAAACCAACGAAGTTGAATTTGCTTCTCAAATTACTTTTCAATTTCATTTTGTAAAAAAAGGAATGTTTTTCGCCATTTTTATAATTTTACATAGAAGTTGTTCAAAAAAGGATTTCAGATTCGAATTCGTAGCTTGAAAATTATTTTACTCAACTTCTGAGACTTACTCACAAATAAGAACATACTTTGGAGGAAAATATTTTAATCGATAAGATAGCAAGAGCCTTTAATGTAGAATTGCCTTTACGATCCGATATGGAAGAATACTTAGATGTTATTCTTCCTGCCATTCGCCAGCATAGTGAAGACCTTCGCGAAGAAGAATTTTTTTTGGGAAAAGCATGGCTGGAAATTAGAGATCAGGACGACTTTCATGAAGCAGTTTTGCATTTCTTTAATCCAGAAGGAGAGTACCTTCAATCGGTAGATGGAAATGTACATCGGGGGCAATGGAGGTACATGCCCGGAACAAATAAATTGATGATTGATCAAATGGCAGGAGGAAGCGCTATCAAAAGCGAGTTGTTCGATTTGGCGTACATGGATGATTATTTCTTCATTTTGAAAAAACATGGAAATCAAGTTCGAAAAGGAATGCGCAAATATTTTGTGATGGGATTTGAGCCAGCAACAAGAGGTTTGGAATGGAGAGATGTAGTCGAATTACTGTTTAATAAATATCGAGAGAATACCGATTTATACAAATATGTAATTTATATCGCTGTGGCCATTATTTTCATCATGGTAATACTATCAGTAATATAAACAAAGCCGCCCAGTTTAGCTGAGCGGCTTTCTATTTTCAAACCTTCAAAACAATGAGAAAAAGCATTATGAATGCTTTTAATATAGACTATTGTTCCCCAAACGTTCTCTTAATCGAAAATGCTGTCAACCATAATGTTAAATGTAACTGATTACCTTAATTGCCGTCCATAAAGTTGTCAGGAAGACATTTATGAACTAAAAAACTTACTTCTAAAATGGCTCAAAATCCACCACCTTACCCACCACGAAAATCTGGTTTTAGTATCGGTACCCTAATGTTGTATATGGTTTTGATGGCTGTTGCCGGTGCCATTGGGTATAATTATTATGTGAAAAACGTGCAAGAGTTCACGATAGATCCAGAAGAGGTTACACTTAGGTATGTAGATTCTGATTTCAAAGTGAATATTGATGATGAAAACGCCCTTGCCATCATTTCTAACCCAAGAAGATATCAAAGAGAATTTAATGATTTGGTCTATCAAATCAACTCCCAATTGGTAAAACACACCGCTAATAGAATGGGGCTGCCTGATACTTTGAAGAGAAAAGCATTGTCAGAATATAAAAATATCCATCCTCAAATTAGGGAGTTGTACTTCAAAGATTTTGTAACGATAAAAGATACAACCTCACAATTATATCAACAGTGGTATAACAATGAATTCCAAAATGCTACAGAAGCCATGAATATTGTGGCTACAAAATATACCTGCTTTTTTATCAACAAAGTTTTTGATTCTATTTTAAAAACAAAAGAGGGGCGGATTTTTGTAAAAGGTAAGAAAATCGATACGCCCTGTGGAGTTGCTTTGGCTGAGGCCCTGCAGCCAATGATGGATAAAATGAAAAAACGAGCTGCAATTGACGACTTTACAAA
>CALDSS010000032.1 GCA_937924495.1 uncultured Saprospiraceae bacterium | reverse complement strand
TATTTTTACCATTCGAGAAACTCCCGAAATTTTTCTAAGAACTTAAAAATTATAAATCACAACTATGAATGTTATGTCCAGATTTTACATTTTATTAGTCGCAGCGTTGTTTTTGACATCCTGTATTAGTAAAAAGAAATATGCTTCTATGCAGGCAGATTATATGTCTCAACTTGAGGCATGTAACAAAGATTTAGGTAAATCAGGTGTTCAGATAAATGAATACTTGAATAAATTGGCGCAGTGCGAACAAGAGAAAAAAGTTGCTATCAGTAACTTGAAGTTAAGAGAAGAGCAAATTGCTGATTTGAAAGATCAGATTGGTGATGTTCGTTCCCAACGTGATAAAACGGTTGAGCAAGTAGGTGATTTGACTGTTTTGTCTCAATCTGCCAACCAAAATATTGGTGAGACCTTGAAGCAATTGGAAGGAAAGGATAAATACATCCGATTGATTCAGGCTGCTAAAACAAAAGCGGATTCTATCAATTTAGCTTTAGCGGTTAATTTGAAAAATGTTTTGAAAGATGGTATTGAAGACAATGATGTTGATATTAAAGTTGACAAAACTGTTGTCTTTATCAACCTTTCTGACAAGATGCTTTACACAAGCGGTAGCTACGAAATCACTTCTCGCGCAAACGAAGTGTTAGCGAAAATCGCAAAAATCGTTCAATCACGTCCTAACGTTGAGGTGATGGTGGAAGGTTACACTGATAATGTTCCGATTAATAAAACAGGGGTACGTGATAACTGGGATTTATCAGTTTTGCGTTCTGCATCTGTGGTAAGAACATTACAGAAAAACTTCGGCGTTGACCCGAATCGTTTGATTGCTGCTGGTCGTGGGGAGTACAACGTATTGGCAAGTAATGATACTTCTGCTGGAAGAGCGATGAATCGTCGTACTAGAATCATCATTCTACCTAAATTGAATGAGTTCTACGATTTGTTAGATCCTGAGAAGGTTCCTGAATAAATATCTAAGTAATTCAAGTTGCGATGAACAGAAGTTCTAACGGTGGGACGGCTTAACTCAAATTAATGAGATAAGTTTTGATATATATTCTTTGAAAAAAATTATCCGTTCCACCGTTCAGCTAATTGATCGCAATTTAGGTTATTAAGTAGTAAAAAATATAAAAGCCCTGCTCCGTTGAACGGTAGCAGGGCTTCGTATTTAGTAGAGGGTATTTAGAAAATTCTTAATTAACTTGAGATTAAAACCAAGTTAACTAATTGATTATCAGCACCTAACAGTTTGTCAAACTCAGGAGGTGACGGGAAGTCACCGCCTGAAAAGGAAAAAACTTTAAAGAACAATTCAAAAATCTTCAGTGAGAGGGTTTCTCAATTAACTTAATCAACTCAATTAACTAATTTAGCGCTCCTGTAAACAAAGCTTAATCCCCAAGTATGTTAGTTAGGATGTACGTGAAAACCTCTTGTCATCATTACTTCATGCTTACCAGCCTCATGTCCCCAAACCTTTGCTTCAAGAATCCAGTTGGTATGACCTTCTACTCCATTGTCTGCATTTAGCATAAAGTCAGCATGGTGTTCAAAGTGTCCACTTTCTTCATGGACATGTGCCTCAGAAGGCCCATCATAAATGACATTATCTGTATTTCCGTCTTCATAAATTTTCACATTTACGTGATGGATGGTGCCGCTATTCGCTTCATCAAAATTGATATGCAAGTGAATCATATCATCTACCTTTTTGTCGTCAGCACTTGGAGACATGATTTGAATGGAGTATTCTGTTGTCTCATCTTCATGATCATGACCATCGCCATCTTTGTCACATGCTGTAATTGTAACAGCCCCAAGAAAAAATAAATAAATCCAAAACTTCTTCATCAATCTATATTTAAGGTGATTTAAAATGCTAATTACGACCAACTGACCCGACTTTCTTAAGCTATACCCACTCGATAGTAAGTTGATATACATTTTCGAATAAGAAATCTCGTAAAGGGTAATTATTAGGACATAATGCGAATCAGAAATTGAAGTTGAATTTTAATTGCACCTTGCTTCAGCAAGGTGAATAATTAAAAAAATAGAAGTTGCGATCTATTAGCTGAACGGTGGCACGGATAATTTTTGTTTAAAGACTATATATCAAAAACTATCTCTTTAATTTGAGTAAAGCCGTCCCACCGTTAGAACTTTTGTTCATCGCAATTTAAGTTAATAAAAAAAACAGGTGGCGTTAGCCGAAAACATAACGAATGTTCGGCTAAAGCCACTCATTGCTACATTTTTTGCACCAAGCTAAAACTTGGTGCTATGAATTTAATACTTGCCGCTTGTAAGGTTGATAAAAACTATTCCTCAACCCATGATTGGTATATATAGTTGAAAGGATTGAGGCAACTCTCAAATTTTTCAAAAATCACAGGAACTTTTTTCACCTGAAAACCGCTCATTTACAAAAAGATTTTATCTTTGCGCCGCTTTTCTACGATGGTAGAAAACCGAGCATGTTTAAATTCCAGTTTTAAGCTGCAAAATTGATTTTTCGGAACCTGATATCCTCAAATTTTAAAGCCGTAGTTATACTATGCCTTGAAAATTCGACTTCATCAGAACCCAAAAACTTAATTTTTCGCTTCTAAACCCGAACTTTAAAAATGCTCTATGCTAAAAAAATACATGCGGGTGTGGTGAAATTGGTAGACACGCTAGACTTAGGATCTAGTGCTTCACGGCTTGGGGGTTCGAGTCCCTCCACCCGCACTTTTTTGAAACAGACTTCAACTCCCAAAACGAAGCATTTAAACTTCAAAGCCACTCTACTGTTACTTAGAGCGTGTTTAAACTTCTATCAATTGGCTGCAAGTGGCAAATTTTATCCTGAACTGCGTTAAAAAGCCTCGTCGATGCTGTGCATCGCCTACGTTTTTTGCCTTATTCAAAACAAAATTTTCTCACTTTCGCTCAATCATATAATTTTAAACACGCTCTATTGCTTCTGAAACCAAAAATTCATTTCAAACACTTATAATTTACTATGTCAAAGATTACTAGAGAAGACATTGGCGACCAACATGCAAAGTTGACGCTTGTGTTGGACGTAGCTGACTACGAAGCGAAATATAATTCCGAATTAAAGGCCTTAAAAGGCAAAGTTCAACTAAAGGGTTTCCGTAAAGGAAAAACTCCACTTTCTTTTTTGAAAAAAACCTACGGTGAATCTGTTTTGGCAGATGTGGTGTTCAAGAAAGTGAGTGAGGAGATGGATAAATATTTCAAAGACGAAAAACTGAATTTGATTGGTAATCCGATTCCTTCGGATGAGGCGAATAAAATCAGCATCGACCCTGTCAATTTACAATCTTACACTTTAGATTATGAAATTGGTTATCTACCTGCAGATATGAAGGTAGAAGGCATTTCTAAAAGTAAGTCTTTTGATGTTTATGAGGTAGAGGTTCCTGAGAAATGGATCAATGACGATATCGACCGTTTCAAAAAGCAATTGGGAGAAAGAAAAGAAGTGGATGAAAAGATAATGGAAGGCGATGTCATCCGCGTAAAAGGAATCGAGCAAGAAAACGGAAAAGCGAAGGCTGGAGGCGTTGAATCTGAGTTTGATTTATTTTTTGATTCTCTTTCTGAAGACAATCAGATTTTGTTTGATGGAAAAAGAGTTGGTGATAAGTTCACGACAGATGTTTTCAAATTAGAAGACAACATGTCTGAAGAAATGGCCAAAAAACACCTTTTGAAATTGGAAGGGGATGATATGGAAAAAGCAGTGAATAACGACTTCGAATTAGAAGTATTGACTGTTACAAGAGTTTTTCCAGCTGAATTGAATAAGGAGAATTTAGAGAAAGTCTTTGGTCCTGACTCAGGTGTAGAAGATGAAGCTGGCGCTCGTGTAAAATTGGAAGAGCACGCAAAGAAAGGATTCGAGCAAGGTATCAATAACCTGTTTTTCACAGATGCTATTGATTTCATCAACTCAAAAAATGAATTTTCAGTGCCAACTGAATTTTTCAAAAAGTGGTTGACTTTCGAAGCTTCTCAGAAGGAAGGCGTGGCTGCTCCTACCGATGAGCAGATTGAAAAAGAGATTGAATCTTACAGAAGAAGAACGATTATCACGAAGTTGTTGGAAGAAAATGAGGTGAAAATCGAAAATGCTCCGTTGCGTGCAAACATGAAAACGCGTCTGGCGCGTATGATGGGCGGTCAACCAATGGGCGATGATTTTTATGAAAATATGATTGACAAAATGCTTGAGGATCAGCAATACCGTGATTTTGTTGACGAATCGATGAATGAGGTTGCAATGGATGGTTTGTCCAAAAAATTGAAGGAAAAATTCAAATTAAATACCGTTTCCGTAGATTTTGATACATTTAAGGAAAAAATTGATGCGTTAAACGCTCGTTATCAACCACCTGCTCCGCCAGTAGCTGAAGCAGCGGAGGAAGAAGACGAGGAAGAGGAAGAAGAAATAGCAAGCGAAGAAATTTTCAAATAAAAATCGAAAGTTGTCGGTTGAAAGTTCTAAGTTTTAGATCTTTCAACCTGAAACATTCAACTTTCAATTGACTTGTCCGTTTTTACCAGCACCAAGAAGACATATCGAACTCACTAAAAAATTCTAATCAATGTTTGACAAAAAAGAATTTGTAAAGTACGCAAACAAACACCTCGGCATGAACTCTATGCATGTCGAAGATTATATCGAAAAAACAACTCCGAAAGGAGGCGCTTTCCCAAATGTAACTGGTTTCACCCCTTATGTAATTGAGGAAAGACCAATGCACGCACAGGCATTGGACGTATTCTCTCGTTTGATGATGGATAGAATCATCTTCTTAGGAGTTCCGATTGATAATTATGTAGCAAACGTTGTGCAAGCACAATTGCTTTTCATGGATTCAGTTGACCCGAAAAGAGACGTGCAAATGTACATCAACAGCCCAGGTGGTTCTGTAACTGCAGGTTTGGGAATGTATGATACGATGCAATATATTTCTCCTGATGTAGCAACTATCTGTACGGGTATTGCTGCCTCAATGGGTGCTGTTTTGTTAGCAGCAGGTGCTGCTGGAAAACGTACTTGCCTACAACACAGCCGTGTAATGATTCACCAACCAATGGGTGGAATGCAAGGTCAAGTTTCTGACATGGAAATCAATTATAACTTGATAAAACGCATGCAGAAGCAATTATACGATATATTGGCTCACCACTCAGGTCAGAAGTACGAAACGATTGAAGCAGATAGTGACCGTGACAAGTGGATGGAGGCAGCTGAAGCGAAAGAGTACGGTATGATTGATGAGGTTCTAGTACCAAACCGTGGTCCTAAAGTAAGTTAAACAACAATAGTTAACGAATCATAAAACGGAGGTTCAAATATCGATTTAGTATATTTGAACCTCTTTTTTTCTAAACCAATACCTAAGATATGCTGAAGAACAAGCAAAATTTTCGCTGTTCGTTTTGTGGAAGAGATAAGGCAGAAACCCTACTATTAATTGCGGGGATTGACGGTCATATTTGTGAAACTTGTGTAGAACAAGCAGTGACCATTGTCGAGGAAGAATTGTATCAAGGCAAGCGCAACAAAAAATCAAAAAAGGAATCGAAAACGAGTACGTTTAAGTTTCCTAAAAATTTAACTCCTAAATCTATAAAAACACATCTTGACCAATATGTCATCGGGCAAGATGAAGCAAAGAAATTCCTTTCTGTCGCCGTTTACAATCACTATAAAAGATTGAATCAAAAAGTAACTGGTGATGTCGAAATTGAGAAATCAAATATCCTTTTTGTTGGAAATACCGGTACGGGTAAAACTTTGATGGCAAAGACTATCGCCAGAATGTTGAATGTACCTTTTGCCATTGTTGATGCGACTGTTTTTACGCAAGCAGGTTATGTGGGAGAGGATGTAGAGAGCATGCTTAGTCGTTTGTTGCAGGTTTGTGAATATGACACAGAAGCGGCAGCACGAGGCATTGTTTATATTGATGAAATTGATAAAATCGCTCGTAAATCGGATAATCCTTCCATCACGCGTGATGTATCAGGAGAAGGTGTGCAGCAGGCGATGTTGAAAATGTTGGAAGGAACGGAAGTGAACGTTCCACCACAAGGCGGTCGAAAACACCCTGAGCAAAAGATGTTGAAAGTAAAAACTGAAAACATCCTTTTCATTTGCGGAGGTGCTTTTGCAGGTATTGAAAAACACATTGGCCGACGTATCAATACACAAGTAATTGGTTTCAAAGATAAATCAGTAGAAGAGATTGATAAAGACAAACTACTCCAATACATTAGTCACCAAGACTTGAAGTCTTTCGGTTTGATTCCTGAATTGGTAGGACGTCTGCCTGTTTTGACTTACCTCGAACCACTTGACTTGAGCGCTTTGAAAAGCATTCTAACGGAGCCTAAAAACTCATTGGTCAAACAATACGAGAAGTTATTCGAAATTGAAGGTATCAAATTGAAATTTGAGGAAGATGCTTTAGAGTTCATTGCTGAAAAAGCATTGGAGTATAAATTAGGAGCACGTGGTTTGCGTTCGATTTGCGAAGCAGTGATGACCAACGCGATGTACGAATTACCATCTAAAAAAGATGTCAAAGAATTCGTTGTTACCCGCGAATATGTAACGAATGAGTTGAGTCATTCGAGAGTGACACAGCAGTTACGTGCGGCGTGACACTTTTAAAAGTAACCGATATTTTGAAAATATCGGTTAATAATAAAGCCCGAATCAATTGAATTGATTCGGGCTTCTTCGTTAAAACTTAATTTTTATTTTCTATTTCCATAATAATGCATTATCTTAATAAACATTAGTTAATCGTAAAAATTTTCACTCACCATGAAAACCAAGTATTCAAGTATTCATAATTTCATTGATTTTTATATCATTTCAATGATACTCCCAAGATTCTACAGGGGTTTCACATTATAAAGGTGATTCATTATCTGCCCCTGTTTTTACACCTCCAAGTGTTTTTCCTACCTTTACTACTCCAACCACTATTTTCGATATCACATTTACTGATAACCCAGATCTCGGTTGTTTTTGGACTGAAGAACAAAAACAAGCTATTGTAACAGCAACAGAAGTAATAGCATCATATATTTCTTCACCAGTTCCAATCCGCATTTGAATGTATTTTGCGTTTTGAGCCAAGGGATATTTTTGCGACCACATTTCCAAATTATGAATTAGGGGAAAATTTCTCTGCTCCTAATCAAGATGCTCATTACCCTAGTGCTTTAGCGAATAGTATTGCTGGAAATGACTTGAGTCCTGGAGCTGTGGACTTTGTAATTTTTTTTGATTGTAATACGAACTGGTATACAGGTTTAGATGGACAACCATTATCAAACCAAGCAGATCTTGTAAGTGTTGCCCTGCATGAAATAATTCATGGTTTACTAGGACTTTCAGGATTAGTTTCTATGGGTGGACGAATTGCTCCCCGTATTCCTGTCTTAAATTCCAACGATGAAGCTTTGCCGTCTATAATTGATTTTTTTATTACAGGATGTGATACAGGGCCTCTTGGAAATGTATTACTATCAGTTGGTGAAGCATTTATTAGTAACTTTTCTATAATATCAGAAGAAACTAACTTTGGAGAATCAAATTATAATATAGGCCGATTAGTTCTATGTATGCTTGCCCAAATTGGGTATCAGGTAAATTTTATTAATGAACCAACCAGTATAGGAATTGGAGATTTTATTCCACCATTTTGGAGAAGATACATAATTAAGTTTAGAAATAATGGAGAGCAGCAAAATAACAGAACAACAGCAAAATTGAGAATTAATAACTCTATGGATGAAAATAGGACAGAAATTATATACGACGGATTATATACCTATGGAAGAAAAATAATTATAACAGACATAAGTGGGAAGGTTATAAAATCACATAAATTAGCTGAGTCCTCAGGAAAATTGAGAATATCCAACCTTGCTCTCAATTCAGGTATTTATTTAGTACTCGCAATAGAGAAAGAAAAAATTGTTGCATCTGAGAGGTTTTTAATAATAAAATTGGGAGCTACCTGAAGGTTAGCTCCCAAAAATAATTGATATGATTTCGAGACAAATAATGACATTTATTTTTTCAATGACTTATTTATTTGGACTAAGTCAAGATGACTATATTATCAATTACTATTTAGATTCTACCAAAGCTTGGATTGGTTCAGACCTTGTTATTGCAGCTGATAACAAACTAATAATTATGGGTCAAGAATGTTATTTTTTCCCTCCCTATAATGGCACGCCAATAGAAGGAGAACCATGCTTGGGAATTTTTTTTATTTTAGTTGATTCTGAAACAAAAAGTGAAATAAAGGATAAAGTTCTTATAGAAAATGAAACACTTCTTCAGTCTAGTTTTGAACCCGCAGGAAATTTCATTTACTCAAAAAACAGAAGGGAATTTATTATTCCACTCTATATGAAAGAACCACTAAGTATTCGTTGCCCAAGCGGACATTACAATAGAGGTGTTGCTACATTAGAGATAAAAAACAACAAATTAAATTTAATTCAAGAGTTATCAAGAAATACAACATCTTGTGAAGACCCTGAATTTAGAGGTGCTCTAATTTTAGAAGACTCGGTTTGGGGAGAACAATTTATTACTATTGACCAAAATAGAGATTTATTTATCGCTAATCCAAATTCTCCAAATGTTTTAAAAAAATATGACTTTACAGGAGTTGAACTTTCTACTTTCGAATTAAAGGAAGATTCTATTCATATTCCAAAATATTGGAAATATACACTTTCTTACTTAGATAGCAGTCTTTTATCGATTGGTTATCGCAAAGATGGACAAGGGAATTTAATTAGTGGATTTTATGAAGTTTCCTTTGATGGGGAATTTATTAATTTTCATAATGATGAAAACTCCAATATTTTTATTTGGGAAATACTTGCACAAACTGAAGATGGTTTTTATGTAAGTGGCTTTCAAAGAGATAAGCCCAGACTAATTGCAAAGTTTGATAAAAATTATAATGAAAATTGGCGTTACTTTTTCCCTCCACAAGAAAGAAAGACACCTTACTTAGATTTAAAAACCGTACTTGGGAAGGAATTATTATCAATTCATAACAAGAGTGTGTACTTGCATGATTTGGAAGGTGAATTAATAGCAAAAAGAGATTACAATGACATGCCAATGGACGGAGAATTTATTAAACTTCAAATGTTAAATGATGATGAATTTGTTGTAATGGGAAACTCGTCTGTTCTTGATTATAGTCAAACATCAATTGGAGAGCCTTACAGTAGAGTTTTTTTACTGTATGACAAAGTATCTAACCTTAATAAGGTTAGTAACACTGAAAATATTGTTAAAAATGAGTTTTCAATTTTTCCAAACCCCGTAAAAAATTCTCTTTATTTCAACACAACATTAAATGGAATAGATAAACTTTTCATCTCATCAGTAGAGGGAAAAATATTAAGAAAAATTAATTTCTCATCTCATGAAAATAGAATAGATGTCTCTTCTTTGCAATCTGGAATTTACTTTATCAATATTCACAATTCAAACGGGGAACAGATAGTCTCAAAGTTTATTAAAATTTAACCTAATCAAACTAAAAACATGAAATGCCCGAATCAATTGAATTGATTCGGGCATTTCATTTACATTAGCCAAAATTTTAGATCGAATGCTATACCTCGTCCCTACTCCAATCGGCAACTTAGAAGATATGACGCACCGCGCGGTTCGTATTCTTGGAGAAGTAGATGTAGTATTGGCAGAAGACACGCGCACCTCCAAACGCCTTTTTCAACATTACGAAATAGAGACGCCACTCAAATCTTTTCATGCACACAACGAGCATAAGGTTTTAGAAAATTGGGTCAGTCAATTGGAAACAGGAGCGACCATTGCGCTCATTTCGGATGCAGGTACGCCTGCGATTTCTGACCCTGGTTTTTTGTTGGTGAGGGCTTGTGTTGAAAAAGGTATCCAAGTAGAATGTTTGCCAGGTGCAACGGCTTTTGTGCCAGCACTGGTCGCCTCTGGTATTCCTTGCGACCGATTTCATTATGAAGGATTTTTACCTCATAAAAAAGGTCGGCAAACGCGGTTGAAGTACCTCGCCTCTTTGCCCAACACTTTTGTTTTATACGAATCTCCACACCGAATCGTCAAATGCCTCAAGGAACTTTCTGAGCATTGCGGTTCTGATCGATTGGCTTGTGTCAGTCGAGAATTGACTAAGAAATTTGAGGAGAAAGTAACGGCTTCGCTTGGGGAGTTGGTTGCTGATTTTGAGGGTAGAAGTTCGATTAAGGGGGAGTTTGTTGTGGTGGTGAGTGGCAATTCGTAATTTAAAAACTGATTAGTCTAATTAACTCAATCAACTTATTCAACTCACTCCATGTGCACCGTAACCTTCATCCCTCAAGGCGAAACTGGTTTCATCCTCACCAGCAATCGAGATGAATCACCTTTGCGTGCAGCCAAAGAAATGGCCTCTAAAAAATTAGAAAATGGAGTAGAAATTCACTTTCCAAAAGATGCCAAAGCGGGAGGCACTTGGATTGCTGCCTCGAATGATCATCGATTAGTTTGTATTTTAAATGGGGCTTTTCTCAAACATAAACATGAACCACCCTATCGACTCAGCCGAGGCATTATGGCTTTAGAGTTTTTCAAGTATCATTCTGCCATTGATTTTTTTGAAAATTACGAATTTGAAGGCATCGAGCCATTTACTTTGATTGTAGTTGAAAAAGGAAACTTATTTGATTTCCGATGGGACGGAATAGAATCTCACCTGCAAATGCTCGATAATCAAGAATCTCATATCTGGTCATCCTGCCCGCTCTACCCTCCTGAGATGCAGAAAAAACGGCAACAAGTTTTTTATGATTGGTTGACTGAACAAAAGGAAGTTTCAAAAGAAGACATTCATCACCTTCACCTCAATGGCAGTGTCGGAGACCCAGAAAATGACTTTATTATGAATCGTAAGAATATTGTCAGGACAGTGAGCATTACTTCTGTGACTTATGAGAATGGGGCTTTTTCTATGGAGTTTCATGATCTTACTGGGAGTTGAGCATTGTAGCTTAGTCGGTCTTCGTTTTATTTGAACCACAAAAGACACAAAAGGGTTCCCCATAATTTCTTATGTGCTTCTTTTGTGCCTTTTGTGGTTCAGAAATGAATACTAACGATTCCGATACCGCGCCGCCAAAAACAAAGCCCTCAAAAACAAAAAACCAGAAACACTCGCCCCACCAATCATCCATTTATAAAACCGAAAAAACTCATCCTGAAACGCCTGATAAGCAAATGCCCCAAATCCCAAGGCCAACAAGCCAAATAAAAACTGCTGCCCCAAAAAGTAAAACGCATTCGAGCGATCATCGAAGGTTTTGATTTTCAATTCTAAATCACCCCGTTTGGCTTTATTGAGCACTTTTCTAAACTCCCCCGGAAGGGTAATTAAATTGGTTAAATTGGATTGAATGGTATCTCGAACGAAGGACATTAATTGCGACCGATCATTGAGCATCATGTTCTTGATGTATGGCCGAACGACTTCAATTGGATTCATCTGAGGCGCCAATTCACCACTCAAGCCCATGATCAAAATCATCATTCGATTCAGCAAAATGTAATCCTTCGGCACTTGAAAAGTATTGGCAATATCTTTAAAACTAATCAAGTTGAAAATTTTACTAAAATC
>CALDSS010000031.1 GCA_937924495.1 uncultured Saprospiraceae bacterium | reverse complement strand
TTTCTACGGCTATAATTCCAACCAAAAGTCAAATCAATACTTCCTTGAGGACGGATATCCACTTTAGTTCCGCCAAAAAGTCTATCGACTAAATTGTCTTCAATATTAAACCTCGAAACTGGATCAGCAATACCCGATGAGCTTCGGTTGGCATCTCCTACTCCCGAAAGTTTTCTAAAATAATCTGCTTGAGACTCTTTCTCAGTGTATTCCATATACTCATCAAAAGTCATGTAGGTCGGTGGCCTATAATCTTCATCTCCCATCTTTTCAGTTAGGATGTAAAGATTCTTTTCAGGATCATACTCAACTTCCTTTTTAATAATGGAAGGATCTTTCAAATCAAGCCCTTGATTTTGATTGTTGAGCCAGTCGTAATACCATTGATTGAATGGAATTGTATCTGTAGCTGAAGGCGCTGTCACATAATAATGTGCAGGCCTTTTTGCGTAATCATCAACTCCGTTGGCCAACAAAACGATAGCAAAAGCTAAGGAAGTTGCGAGTGAGATTAACTTCTTGGGTTGTACTTTTTTTTGAAACATGGGATGGTGACGCAGGTAGATATTTTTGGACAAACCGTCTGATTTTCTTTAAAAATATATTTCGGATACGTGTGTTCACATTCTGTTTTCGTGAAGTATTTTTGGGAATTTTCCCTCAACTTCAGTAGAATCGAAAATAAGGACGCAAAATTAGTCGCTTTATTTCATTCCGCTGGTAAAAACGGAAATAATGTCGCGGAATGATAAGTCGAGAAATTTTAACAAAATCGGCTTTTGTTGCGCCAAAGGAAAGATACGTTCAAATTATAAAAAGGTTTAATTTGATTGGCTACGAACAGAGCAGTAGTTTTTATAAGAAATTAACCATTTAGAGGAATGGACTTTATTTAGGATTTCTTCTTTTGATAGAAGACACATTTTATCAATTCTGGATAATCTTTCAATATGGGATGTTCAAATACCAATATCTTTTGCATTCCTATTTTTTTCATAACATTGGTTGATTTCACATTAGAAATAGAAGCAATTGAATTTATTTCGGATAAACCTAAATTCTGAAATGCAAATTGAAGGACTCGCTTTGCCCCTTCTGTAGCATATCCCTGCCCCCAAAACCTTTTGGCTAATCGCCAACCAATATCTATACACGGAGTGAAGGATGCCTCAAATGTTTGTTCACCAAGTCCTATGAATCCAATAAACTCCCTTGTCGCTAATTCTTCTACTGCAAAATAACAATGACCCTTTCGGGAAAATAGGTTTTGCATCCTACCGATAAAATCTCTGGTTTTTTCCTTGGATTGGGTTGATGGAAAAAACTCCATAACCTGCGGATCTGCATTTATAGCAGCCAACTCTTCGAGATCGTTTTCTTGCCAATTTCGAAAACCCAACCTTTCAGATTTGAATAGATATTTAGGCACAACGTTAGCGTTTTTTCTAAATGATTTATGTCTTCATAGCCGCGCTACGGACTTATTTCGTAGGGAGAAATAGCGGAAAAAGAAGCCGTTCTAAATTAAAATTAATTTTGTCCAAGCACTTAATTTTGTCCCTTACAAAAAAAACTATTGCTAATTTCTTTTCCCAATTCCTATAAAAAACAGTAGCCAACCTGCCATCAAGATCACCCCGCCAATTGGGGTCATTGGACCTAAAACATTTCTAAAAAAGCCGAATGAAACAACCCCTCGAAATGAAAGAAGATACAAAGATCCAGAAAAGAACAGGGTACCTATAATAAAGCATTTTGCAGCATTTCTTAGGTAATTATTATTGAGATGCAACATGACCAACCCAACTGCTAATAATGCAAAACTATGATAAAATTGGTATCGAACTCCTGTTTGGAAAATTTCAACATCTTCTACGGCAACTAAAGATTTCAATGCATGTGCTCCAAAAGCCCCGAATGCAACTGAAAAAAAACCAAAAATTGCCCCGATTCGTAAATAATTAATACTCGTAATATTTTTATCAAAAATATAGAATGAAAAATCACAAAATTAAGCAAAGATTCTACATACAGGATACAAAACAAAGATAGAGGATGCTCACCTTGATTTTTAAAGTGTTTATCACTCAATATTCAAAATAGATACTCCATCTTTGGTATTCTCCAGAATTAATATTGAAAAAATTTTTGAAAATTGATTAAATTTTTACTTTTGATTGGGAAGTTTTTAATGAACGGCGCACCTAAAAAAATAGGCTGAAAAAAACTACACTTTCAATACCTATAGATCTTCTTCTCCCTTTTCAGCACGCCACACTTACTCTTTAACTAACTAAATTTCACATACTATGAATAAAAATTTACTCTTAGTATTCATTTCCATACTATTCTCTATCGCAATTTTTGCACAAGAGGAAGTAGCTGAAACTCCTCCTATTTGCCCCGATACGGCTGCACCGATGCCATTCATCAAGTTTAAAAAAGAATCTCCTCAAATATATGGTAGGCTTGGAGTTTCTACCTATCAAGGAGATGTACACTGTAGGTCAGACGGAGCTATCGGCATTTTTGATGCCTTGAATCCTTCATTTGGTGCGGGTGTTAGATTTCCCGTTTACAAAACTTTTGGTGCAAGACTACAAGGTCAATATTTTAGGTTATCAGGAGATGAAACCGAATTTGAAGAAAAAGACCATTTAGCAAGAGGATGGAGTTTCGTAAACAATTTCCTTGAAGTAGCTGGCTTGATTGATTGGGAAATTCTGGGGCACAGGAGGTACAAGGATTGTAAATTTAAACGAACTTTAACCCCAGTTATCTTTGCAGGTATTGGAGCTGCATTTGTCAACCCTGAGGTCAATTATAATGGAAATATTCCTGAAAAAGCAAACGAAGATGCGGAGAATGCAGAAAAAGTTCAGCTGGCAATTCCAATTGGAGTAGGACTGAAATACTATATGACCGACGCGTTTGCTTTAGGTTTTGAGGTAGGCATTCGTCGCCCTGTTTCTGATTATTATGACGGCGTAAGTCTTGTAGCAAATCCAGAATGGGAAGACGGCTACGGTTTTGGTGGCCTAACTGCCTTTTTCAGGTTAGGAAAGAAAAAAGACCGTGATGCAGATGGATTTTACAATTTTTGTGATAACTGCTATGACGATCCGAATAAACAACTGCCAGGCTCGTGTGGTTGCGGAAAAGCCGACTTTGATACTGATAACGATAACACCAATGATTGTAGGGATTGTTGCCCTGATGATCCATTAAAAACTAAACCTGGTGCTTGCGGATGTGGTGTAGCTGATACTGATTCGGATGAAGATGGCACGCCAGATTGCATTGATGAATGTCCTGAAGACCCATTCAAAATAAAACCAGGAGATTGTGGTTGTGGTAAAATGGATACCGATACTGATTTTGATGGCACGCCAGATTGCGTTGATGAATGTCCTGAAGATCCTAAGAAAATTGCGAAAGGCAATTGTGGCTGTGGCAAAGAAGAAACCGGAGATAGTGACGGAGATGGCGTTCCTGATTGTAAGGATGACTGCCCAACCATCCCAGGTATGATAGATAGGAATGGCTGTAATCCGCCCCCACCCCCGCCTACACCAGTTTGTGATTGCCAAGGGCATGAAAATGATATTTACAATATTCCAGTGGATAAGAAACCACGAGTTTTAACTAAACTGGGGACTAACCCAGAGTTTGGCAACTCTCACAGTCTTGACGCTTATGGTTTTTACAACAAATTGAGAGCGCGGCACAATAAAAGCAGACGCGATCGAAAATTCTTAGATAATTTGTTTAGAGAATTGGGATACAATAGTTTCCTTGATGTAGGATCTGAAAAATTTAGTGAAGTAGAAATTCCTTACGGAACTACAGGAAACATTGGTTACAGCAAGCAACATAAAACACTTTATGTTACGCTAAATGCGAAGTCAAAAAGAGACCTTCAAGCCTTTAAAATTAAAGGTAATAAAGGAGACGGTTGTGATATCCATTTCATGAAGACTTGTGGAAACCACATGTTCTTTTGTGCTCCTGCTACTTCTTATTAGAATCAAAATTAAATTGATAACAAAAGCCTCGTTGTAAATAATTGCAACGAGGCTTTTTTCATAAAAAAAGGGCGAAACGAAAATTAATTCGCCACGCCACTTTTCAAAGGATTATAATTGTTCTTGAGTAATATATTTTTTTTAATCACAACCTAATTGGTTGCTTGCCAAAGGATCACTAACAGGAATACAGTTTCCAGAATTAACCATTTCGGGTTGGTACCTTAAGAGATTAGGATCATATAAAGCATTTTTTACAAAAGCAGTTAAATCATCAATCTCAGGTTGAGTCAAACCAATTGGAACAAACTCGAATGCAAGTTGACCCAGTGGCACGTCTGTATTTTCAGGAATTGCAAGATTTTTGTATTCAATTACTTTTCGAATACTTCTCATGCTACTTCCATGGCCGTAAAAAGGCGAATCTGCTAAGTTGTATAATTGCGGTACTTTGAATTTATAATTGTCTGATTCTTCACCTGTAAAACCACCTCTTCCCAAATCCCCCCCAGACATTGGATTGGCATTGAAAACTTCTTCTGGACATTGATCCAAGTTCTTCATTCCCAACGCATAAAAAGCGTTCGTATTCAATGCAGGCCCTGTGTGGCAAGCCACACATTCTGCTTTATCAAAAAACAAAATTGCACCTCTCTTTTCGGACTCGCTCATTGCCATTTTATCTCCACCCAACCATTTTTGAAATGGAGCCTGATTCGATAACAAAGTTCTTTCATAAGCAGCTATGGCAAGACCAGCAGTTTCCTTGGTGTATCTTTCATTTTCATCAAAATCTGAAAAAGCAGCATCAAACATATCTTTATAGCCCAATTCAGAGACTAAATCTCCATTCACTGACAACCTATGAACTCCTAATCCAGCAATCGCCTGAATTTCAAGGCCTTCATACCCCAGATTATTCGTCTCTTTTGGCGTATTTTCAGTAAACTGATTCTCGTATCCTAAATTTGAGCCCGTAGCTCCAAATTGACCATTCCAAAGCATATTCTTTTGATAGGCACCATTCATTGCCGTTGGTGTGCGAACGGGTTGAGAATCTACCTCATCGCCATTGTAAAGCGGGCCTTTCATTCTTCCCTCTCCATTTATACCAAAACCAATTCCCCCTTCGCCCAGTCCTTGAAATCTGCCTGCCTGAAACCCAGCACCAGCAAAATGACAAGAAGCACAAGAAAAAGTCCCCTTCCCAAAGTCTTTCGAAGGATCTACCCCTAATCCACTTTCGTGGAAAAGAAGTTTCCCAAGCAGTACCTTTTCGCGGGTTATAGCGTTTTTGGGATCCTGAGGAATCGCATCATAATCATCACTTGCAGGAAATTTGAAAAACTGAGTATCCTCGCCAGGAGATTCTGTTTTTAAAATTCTTTCGAGATCTATGTCGTAAGTATCAACAAGATCCGGCTCGTTCGTACAACTATAAATAAAGGGGGAAATTATAGCAATGAGAATAAGTAGTTTTTTCATTGTATCATATTTCTACAGGAGATTAGACATAAACTATACCATTTTAAGAACAGTGTTTTTCATAGTATGAAAATTTATATCTTTGTTGGTGCTAAACCTCCACTAGTGCAAAAACTTACTTTGACATGAACAAATCGTTATTCTATAAACTCATACTTTTTGTACTAATTCAAATATTGGCGAACATGGAATTGATGGCTCAGGTTGAAAGAAAAGAAAAAGGGAATCTTGTTATTGAAAACATTCCAGAGATCCCCAACAACTTAAATGATAGGCTTAGACAGTACCAAAATGTCCGAGGTGCTTTCTTGGCAGATTGGATGCCCGATGGAGAAAGCATGCTTTTTTCAACTCGTTTTGGCGAAACCAATCAGTTCCATACAATCTCTGAGTCAGGTGGAATGCGGAAACAAATTTCCTATTTTGAGGAGCCTGTCAGTGGAGGCGCTTACACTTCCTCTAAGATTCATGATGGTTTTTTATTTAGAAAAGATGTGGGTGGTAATGAAAATTATCAACTTTTTTTCTACCATAATAAAAGCCAAACCTCCAAAATGCTTACCGATGGAAAATCCCGAAATGGAATGGGTTTGTGGAGCAGAAAAGGGGATAAATTTGTTTTTGCAAGTACCAGAAGAAACCAGAAAGACTATGACCTGTATATCCATAGAATGGATGATCGGTGGGAAGATGAAATGGTTTTTGAAGGCGCTGGATTTTGGATGCCATTAGATTGGTCGCCTGATGACTCCAAACTTTTAATCAAAAACTATGTCTCAATAAATGAAAGCTATTTATTCATTTTAGACTTAGAAACGCAAAAACTTACTTCTTTAAAAGAAGGAGATGAGCAGATATCTTATGGAACTGCAAGATGGTCTGGCAATGGAAAATCAGTGTACTTCACCTCTGATTATAGTCGAGAGGTAATGACTTTGAAGGAGTATGATATTGAATCTGGAAATTTTAGAACCATCTCGAAAGGAATCGCCTGGGAAATCAATAGTATTGCGCTTTCTCCCAATGGAGAAACCCTCGCTTTTACCTCTAATGAGGGAGGTGTTACCAAATTATACTTACTTGATGTCGGGCTAAACAAAATGGTACAAGTTTCTACTTTACCAGTTGGGTTGGCCGGAGGTCTTGAATGGAATAAGGATAATGTGCGCTTGGCAATGACCATCAATACCTCTTCAAGTCCATCCGACATTTATGTTTTGGATACCCGTTCACTTGCAATCAAACAATGGACTTTTAGTGAGGTAGGAGGTTTGGACAAAGAAAAATTTGTAACACCTGAAATCATTCATTTCCCGACTTTTGATAAGGTAGGAAAAAAACAACGTATCATTCCTGCTTTTTACTACAAGCCGAAAGATGCAATTGGCCCCTATCCTACTGTCATTATGATTCATGGTGGCCCAGAGGGGCAATTTAGACCGCGCTTTAATTCTACCATTCAATTTTTAGTAAATGAATTAGGTGTCGCTGTTTTGGGTCCGAATGTGAGAGGCTCTGCTGGTTATGGAAAAAAATTCTTGTTGCTCGACAATGGTTTTAAAAGAGAAGATTCTGTAAAAGATATTGGAGCATTGATTGATTGGGCCATCAACCAGCCCGAATTAGACTCTGATAGAATTGCAGTAATGGGTGGATCTTACGGAGGATATATGGTCTTGGCTTCTATGATTCATTTTAGTGCTAAATTGAAATGTGGTGTAGAGACAGTTGGTATCAGCAACTTTGTCACCTTTTTAGAAAATACAAAATCTTATCGCCGAGATTTGAGAAGAAAGGAATATGGTGATGAACGTGATCCAGAAATGCGGAAGCACTTGGAGAATATCTCTCCAAACAATCATGCCCATAAAATCAACAAACCGATGTTTATTATTCAAGGATTGAATGACCCACGAGTCCCGGCAAGTGAAGCAGAACAAATGCTGGAAGCCATCAGAAAAAACGGAGGTGATTCTTGGTATTTATTAGCCAAGGACGAAGGCCACGGATTCAGGAAGAAGTCCAACAGAGATTTTTATTTGGCTTCTGTAATGATGTTTTTTGAGAAAAACTTAATTGGGGAGCAGTAAATTTCATTCTCTTGAGCGGGATGTTTTTGAATCTCCCGCTCAAAAGAATGGAACCTTTTTACTTTAATAACAACCTTTTCCTTTCCCTGTTTTTCTACGAATTCCTACCAACCCATTGTCTAAAAAATTATAGGAAATCGTAAAAGCAGCTGTAAAATACCAATCATTATTGCTGGAATCTCCGCGAGCAGTTCCTGCAGGAACAATAACTGGGTCAGAAGCAATTAATTCCCCTGTTCTATTAGATAGTGCGGCAGCCAATTCGCCATTACCTGAAATTAAATCACCATAATCAGCATAAGTGCCACCAACGTCATCTAAATAATCGGTAAAGGTCATACGCGCACCTGCTTCAAATCCGACATTTATTGCATCATTCAACGCCCATTTCACACCCACTCCAAAAGGAATAGCGAGCGTTGTTTTGCTGTAAGGCGAATCATATCCAGAAATCCCTTGCCCTTCTGTGCCTAATGGCTGCAGTGCTACCCATTCATCATTATAGTTTGCTTTTGGATTGAAAGAAGTCAAGGCAATACCACCAAAAATAAACGGTGAGAAGGGCTTCGCCAACCCATAAGGTTGGTAGCCCGGAAGGTTTAATTCACCAGTCAAAGAAAATTCGAGTAATCGGGTACGAACACTTAAGTTTCTTTGGCTAATTGATTTATTATTGGAATTGGAATCCTTTCCTGAAATCCTGGAATAATTCAATCCGCCTCGTATGGCAAGCATCGAATTCAAATTATACTTTCCAAAAAAACCAATGGCAGGTTTTGTTTCTTGCCAATAAATCGTGCTTTGATTATTGGATAATTCCCCTATGTAATTAGAAGCACCCAACAGAAAGCCCGCTTCGGTATGTTGAGCAAAAAGAAGGGAGGGAACGGTAATAAATAGTGCAAATAGAAGTCGCCTCATGTCTGATATTACAACTTTAAAGGTTAGTTAATTGTCTATACTAATCGTACAAAGTTAGTCTAAATTCAGTTTTGATATACCATAATAACCTCTTAAACGTCATGAAAACGGTGTTTAATCAAAATTAAAGATTCTAAACCCTTATTTTAAACATAAATTATCCTGAATAATATACTTTTGCGAAATCGTAATGTAAGAAGTGACAGGTAAACAACTTTCTTTGTTTAAAACTTGATAACTTTTTACCTGAATTTATTTCATAAAAAATTTGATTCATGAATAGTAAATTTTCTTTTTTCCTTTCTGTTTTGATGCTATTTAGTTGTGCTTTATTAGCTCAAGATACCGCGCCAGAAAACTGGTTTAACCTTGATGCATCTAAAGATAAAGTTCAAGGTGTTAGTACCGAACGAATGTATATGGAACTCTTGAAAGGGATGAAGCCAAAGCAGAATGTTGTAGTGGCTGTAATTGACTCTGGTGTTGATGTAGAACACGAAGACTTGAAGGACGTGATGTGGGTAAATGAAGACGAAATTCCAGGAAATGGAATTGACGATGATAAAAATGGTTATGTTGATGATGTTCACGGTTGGAACTTCATCGGTGGAAAAAGTGGGAACGTCAATCATGACAACCTCGAAGCTGCTCGTCTCTTAGCCAAATATAGAAAGCAATTTGCTGGCCGTACCTCAAATGCTGGCCTTTCTAAAAAAGAGAAAAAACAATATGCTGAATACGAGGAATTAGAAGCCTTAATTACTAAAGAGCAAAAATCTGGGCGAGAAAGAGCAGAACAGTACACTGGAATAGTCAGTGGCCTTACTAAATTAGAAATGATGATGGAGAAGGATTCTTTATCATTTGAAGATTTGGCTACTACAACTATAACTGACCCTGAAATACAAAATGCCGCGAGAGTTGCTGGCAACGTGTTGGCTGGCGGTGGAACCATTGCTGCCTTGAAAGAAGATTTGACGGGTGCAATCACATATTTTGAAAGTAAATACAAGTACCACTACAATCCTGATTACAACCCAAGAGGAGTTGTTGGAGATAATTACAACAATATCAATGAGCGGTACTATGGCAACAACGATTATGAAGGGCCGGATGCAGCTCACGGAACACACGTGGCAGGTATCATTGCTGCCGTTCGTGATAATGAAGTAGGAATGAAAGGTGTAGCTGACAATGTTCGAATCATGACCATTAGAGCAGTTCCTGATGGTGATGAGCGTGATAAAGACGTCGCAAATGCTATTCGATATGCAGTGGACAACGGTGCTTCTATCATTAACATGAGTTTTGGTAAAGGTTACTCTTGGGACAAGTCAGCTGTAGATGCTGCCATGAAGCATGCCCAGAAGAATGATGTTTTATTGGTACATGCCGCAGGTAATAGCAGCCAAAACAATGACAATACGGATAACTTTCCGAATGACAAATACGAAAAATCAGGTTGGTTCAGCTCAAAAAAGGTTAAATCTTGGATGGAAGTAGGTGCTTTGAATTGGAAAGACGGAGCTGATGCTCCCGCCACTTTTTCTAATTATGGAAAAATGAATGTCGATCTTTTTGCGCCTGGTGTAGCAATTAACTCTACAATTCCTGACGATAAGTATGCAGATTTTCAGGGAACCAGTATGGCCTCTCCTGTTGTAGCTGGCGTTGCGGCAGTATTACGGTCTTACTTTCCAGAACTAAACGCGAAGCAGGTTAAAAAGATTATGATGGAATCAATTGTTCCATTGAACCAAAATGTAAAAAAACCTGGCGCTGAAGAAGGCGATCCATTAGTGCCTTTCTCGGAGCTTTCTGTTTCTGGTGGTGTAGTGAATGTTTACAAAGCCGTTAAGCAAGCGCAAACTACAAAAGGTAAAAAGAAAAGTTGGCGTACTAGCAAGCAAGCTAAAGCTGCTGCTGGTGCTAAAAACCAACGAAAAACAGCTTATCCATAAGCCGTTTTTCATTCTATAAAATAGAAGAGCCGAAATCGAGGTAATCGATTTCGGCTCTTCTATTTTATCTCACCTTTTTGATTTTAGAACTACCAATTTCCATAACTTTCAAATACTTCAAATAAACCACAACTTGCGTTAATTTGAAAGTCTTCCTGCCTCATCTTCAAGTCCAGTTTTACGCTTACGTGATTTTACATTTTGGTTGCCGAAAGCATAACTAGCACTAATACTGACTCTACGACTATCCCAGTTGCCTGCTCCTTCTGAAAAAAGGCCAGCGAAATTTGAAGCACCATTCCAACCACTCGTAAAAAAAACATCGGTAGCACTCAATCTAATGTTTAATTTATTGTTTAAAAATTTGCGCTGCAAACCAAAGTTTAGAGCCCAAGTTTCGTTGTAGGCAAATACCCCTCCCCATATTCCTGGCCCTGCAAAATACCCTGACACTTCACCTTTAAACCCTTTTCCTAAATCAAAAGTGTGTTGTTGAAAAATACTATAACTGTAGGCTTGCAAGTCAATGACTTTTCCTGATCCATCGTCTGATTGATTGTCTTGATAGGAGCCACTCGCATTGAAAAAAGCACTCCATTTTTTAGTTATTTGGAATGGCAAACTTGCACTAACACTATAAATTTGCTGACTCGCCAAATTACTCCAAGAGATAGAACCAGCACGAATATCACCATCATCGTTGGGGTCAAGTGGGTTTCCGTCTTTATCAGAAGCAACGTCTGGTGCAATCAAACGCGTGATTTGATCATTCGTTTGGCTATACGCGACTTTGAAGTTGTATCGATATTTTAGTGTCCAGCCCAATTCAATATTATTGACAATCTCTGGATCTAAAGTGGGGTTTCCTTTTTCAAAAGAAAGTTCACTCAGTCTATTATTAAACGGATTCAAAACATTGTAATCTGGTCGATTAATGCGACGCCCATAAGCCAAATTGAAGGTATTTGTCCGATTGTAAGCATAGGTCCAAGCAATGTTCGGAAACCATTGTAGATAATTCAACGGATTCGTTTCGTCTTCTAAGTGGTCTGCAAAAACTGTCAAATCACCTTGTGCATCAGTTTGCTCGGCACGTAGGCCAAGGTTCATACCCCATTTTTTATTGAGTTGGCGATTGTAGGTAACATACCCTGCATACACATTTTCATCGTAAACAAAATTATTTGAGAATGTATCATTTTGGATGGACTGCCCCGATAACACATCAAAAAACAAAAAGGTATTATCCGAAACCACTTTACTCAATTTGGAGCCAATGCCCAATTTTCCGCCACCTAAGTTTTGTTCGTAATCAATTTTTGCCGTGTAAATATCTATATCCGAAGGAGTATCAAATGCATTCGTAACTTCCGTCAAAATATTTTTTCTTCCTGCATCAAAATATACATTAGGTTGAAAACGAGTACTCGTTCCACGATAAGTTCCATAATCTAAATCTACATTGAATGATTGCCCAGATTTTCGATCTTCAAACTCATAATTGATGTTATAGCTATTTCGGGTATTAAAATTATCAGCAATTGATTCAGCAATCAAAACACTGTCAATTACTTCTCTGGCATCGTCTTGTGCAAGCGTAATTTCATTAAATCCGTTGCTATCATTATTGAAAGCACTGTGATTGACCAAAATCCCAAGGGTTTGTTTTTTAGAAATAAAATAATCAACACCGCCCCTCAAATTGTAATCCGAAAAAGTACGTTCCGTCAAGTTTATTTCTTCTTGATAAATTCCATTCATTCTACTGTTGAAGGTCATATCGTGAAAAGCCATTCCTCTTCCGTAAGCTGCATTCCCGAAGACATTTACATTTTTGTTGCGATGATTAGCTGACAAACCTGTGTTCCCTTTCCATAACCGACCTTTACTTCCGCCAATATTATAAGTACCGTTGGTACCATGATTTTTATCTTTTTTGAGCCGAATATCGATGATACCTGCGTTGCCCTCCGCTTCGTATTTCGCTCCTGGATTGGTGATGATATCCATTCGGTCAATCTGCTCAGCTTGCAAACTTTGGAGGTAATTGACCAAATCATCTCCACTTAAAGGAATTAGTTTTCCATCAATAAAAATACGCACCCCTGAACGACCTAAGACGTTGATATTGTTGTTATTATCCAATTGAACACCTGGTGCTTTTCGCAAAAGTGAAAGCCCATCTGCACCTGTGCTATTGATGGTTCCTTGTACATTAAAAACAGTTCTGTCTGGCTTTATTTCAACGAGTGCTCTTTGAGCAGTGACGGTAGCTTCTTGTAATTCTACTGCAGCAGGAGAAAAAGATAAAACCCCTAAATCTACCTGCTCTCCTCCGTTTATCACAATATCAAGTTTTCTCAAGTTAGAAACACCAACATAAGTGGCATCGAGATAATAACTCCCACTCGGAATGCCTTGAATTTTAAAAATACCTGTTTCATTGGAGGTTTCAACTTTAGCAAGCGTGCTGTCCTGAGCATTGTACAATGCTACATTGGCAAATACAACTGCTTCTCCGGCGGCATCCTGTAATTGACCAATCAGCGAGCCATTTTGAGCAAAGGCAAATAGACTTAAACCTGAAAAAATAATTGTAAAAAGATTTTTCATTATTCGGGTGATTTTTATTTGTTGATAACGACAGCAAAGTAAAGGATAAGCTGTCAACTACTACCTATATTTTAGTTAAAACGGTAATCTTTCAGGATGGTTTTTGAGATTTTACGATTTAAAATGTGTTTCGGATGGTTAAAAAAAGATTCTAATTTACCCTGGTTGTCAATTGATACATTCCTGAAATAATTACCTTTGAAGTATTCTTGCTAACCACCTAGTTCTACCACTACAAAACAACAACCAATGAAAAGCGTTCTTCATTATATCTTTGCCCTTTCTTTAATATTGATTTTTACTCACTGTCAAACAGAAAAGACCATGACCGAAGCGGCTGTCTCAGCAATGTATGAAAAAATGGATTTAAAGCCACCTACCCCAAAAAAAGAAGCAAAAGAATTGACCATCCACAACGATACTCGAATTGATGATTATTATTGGATGAAATTGTCTGATGAGCAAAAACTGGCAGAAACACCTGACGCTCAAACCCAAGAGGTTTTGGATTATTTGAATGGAGAGAATGACTATAGAGAAGGGATGATGTCTCACCTTAAAGGTTTTCAAGATGAACTTTTTGAAGAAATAAAGGCACGAATCAAAAAAGATGATGCCTCTGTACCCTACAAAAGCAATGGCTATTGGTATTTCACGCGCTATGAAAAAGGAAAAGAATATCCTTTTTATTGCAGAAAAAAAGGAACCTTAGAAGCAGAGGAAGAGGTCATGATGAACGTAAATGAAATGGCCAAAGGGCATGACTATTATCAGTTGGGAGGTCTTTCTGTTTCTGAAGATAATAAATGGTTAGCCTTTAGTGTCGATACTTTGAGTCGTCGAATTTATACCATCTATTTCAAAAATTTGGAAACTGGTGAAATCATTGAGGACAAAATTGAAAATACCACCGGAAGAGCAGTTTGGGCAAATGACAATAAAACCCTCTTTTTTACGACCAAAGACGAAACCCTGCGTGCCCATAAAATCTGGAAACATAAACTCGGTGGAGGCAGCAAGGATGTTGAAATTTTTCATGAAAAAGACCCCACTTTCGGGACGTTCGTTTATAAAACAAAATCGAAAAAATACTTAGTCATTGGTTCCTATCAAACGGTTTCGAGTGAATATCGAATTTTAGAGGCAAATACTCCTGATGGAGAATTTAGAGTCTTTCAAGCACGGGAGCGTGACCATGAATATGGTATTGACCATTATGATGATAAATTTTATATTACCACAAATATGGACGCGAAGAACTTTCGCTTGATGTCCACCCCTGAAAGTAAAACGACCAAAGAGAATTGGACGGAACTGATTCCTCATCGTGAGGATGTTTTATTGGAAGGAATTGAAATTTTCAAAGACTACTTGGTTGTTTCGGAACGTATTGAAGGCATTATGAATATTCGAGTGCGACCTTGGGATGGAAGCAAAGAACACTACATAGATTTTGGTGAAAAAGCTTACGTTGCTTCGCCTTCCATCAATCGCGATTTTGATACCGAGATTATGCGAGTGGGTTATACTTCTATGACTACACCAAGTTCAACTTTTGATTATGATATGAAAAAGAGGGAGTTGAAATTATTGAAAGAACAACCTGTTTTGGGTGACTTTGACAAAACCAATTATAAATCTGAAAGAATCTACGCCACTGCGCGAGATGGCGTAAAAGTGCCAATATCCCTTGTTTACCGAAAAGATTTGGTAAAGAAAGATGGAACTGCTCCGCTTCTTTTATACGCGTACGGAAGTTATGGAAGTAGCATGGATCCATATTTTAGCAGTGTAAGATTGAGCCTTTTGGATCGTGGATTTGTTTATGCAATTGCACACATCAGAGGCGGACAAGAAATGGGAAGGCAATGGTATGACAATGGAAAACTTCTAAACAAGAAAAATACCTTCACTGATTTTATCGACTGTGGCGATTTCTTGATAAAAGAAAAATATGGCGCAGCGGACAATTTGTTTGCCATGGGAGGAAGTGCGGGTGGATTACTCATGGGTGCCGTTGTTAATATGCGTCCAGAATTATGGAAAGGCGTCATTGCAGCCGTCCCATTCGTTGATGTAGTGACTACCATGCTGGATGAAAGTATTCCTTTAACAACTGGGGAATTTGATGAATGGGGAAATCCAAAAGATAAGGCGTACTACGATTACATTCTGTCTTATTCTCCTTACGATCAGGTAGAAGCAAAAGATTATCCTGCTATGTTGGTGACCACTGGACTGCATGATAGTCAAGTTCAATATTGGGAACCTGCAAAATGGGTTGCTAAATTGCGAGAGAAAAAGACAGACAAAAACCCCTTGCTCCTATTTTGTAATATGGAAACAGGGCATAGTGGCGCATCAGGAAGATTTGAACGATACAAGGAAACGGCAATGGAATATGCGTTTTTCCTTGATTTGGCTGGAAAGGCTGACCTTGAAACCAAAAATTAAACGTTGAGTAGAAGACAAGTAAGTGCTTGGACAGAATTAGGTTAAAGAATAGAATGAGCTTATTTTTTCGATAGTTATGCTTAAAAAATCAGTTCATAGCCGCGCTACGGACTTATTTTTTAGGGAGATAGCGGAAAAAGAAGCCGTTCTAAATTAAAATTAATCTTGTCCAAGCACTTAGCAATAAACTTCAAAATTGTTGTTACTTGTCTTTCAGAATTTCATTGCATACCTTGTCATATTAAATAATCCTTAAAAGGAACCCCAAAAAGAAACGGTGACCTGATTTGTAGGTCAAAACACCAAATAGTTAAAAAATGAACCATCCCAAATTCCTGGTTTTACTGGCATTTGTCTTTTGGTTCCTCCCCTCTTTTTCGCAAACCATTTCAATTGATGAAATTGAGTTTTTAGTGGGAAGAGAGTGGCGAGGGGAGATGAAAAACTATGACTTTAAGAAAGAGCAGCACAAGACTGTTTCAGCCGTGCTTTTTGTCCAACCCAAAGGTCGGAGAAGTTTGCGTTTAATCTATCGTTATCCGGCCGACTCAGACAATATTAGTCAAACAGACATTGAGCTACGAAAAAAAAGTACGCGCATCGGCAAAAACACCATTACTTCCAAAAAGGTAGCCTCTGACGGAACCATTACCTTGACTACAAAAGGGACTGGAAAAATTCAAGGAAAAAAAGTGCAATACAGCTACATCTATAAGTTTGGGCCAAAGGTCTTTGCCATAAAAAGAGACATATATTATGAAGACTTAGATATGACTGTAACCGCAAACGACTATAAATTTAAGCGGTAATCATAATAAAGTTTTGCGTGTCAACTAAAAATACTCATCAACACTTCATCCTACACAAACCTTATGGCTACCTTAGTCAGTTTGTAATTCGTACCAATCATAAAATGAAATTGTTGGGTGATCTCTACGATTTTCCAGAAGGCACAATGGCCGTTGGTCGCTTAGATAAAAACTCAGAGGGATTGCTTTTTTTGACAACCGATGGGCAAATGAGTGAAGACATCAGAAGTGCAAAATTCGAAAAAGAATACTACGCACAAGTGGATGGTGTTATGACCAAAACTGCCTTGGAAACTTTGAAATCAGGCGTAACCATCGGCATAGAAGGTAAACTTTATCAGACAAAGCCCTGCCAAGCATCAATCTTAAATCCACAACCTATTTTTCCAGAAAGGACTAGAAGAATACGCGATGAACGGCATGGGCCTACCAGTTGGGTTTCCATTATTTTACGTGAAGGAAAATTCCGTCAAGTTCGAAAAATGACCGCTAAAGTTGGGTTTCCAACCTTACGACTTTTTCGAATGCGGATTGGTGAGATTTGGTTGGGAGAGCTGAAACCGGGGGAGATACGGCCAATTGTGAGTTTTGATTTAAAATGAAATATTTTTTAAGTGAGGGCTGTCATGCGGTGTACCGTCTGCTCGCTTACTTATAGTCTATGTAGTATTTATCCAATCTAAAATCGTTGGGTAGATTTCGACAATTGCATTTTGGGAATAAATAATTCTACTATGTGAATAATCTTCGGCATACCCAGTTTCTTTCCCGCAATATAGAAATCGATTAATTGGATTTTTGAAACAGCTCAAAAATTGCTCACAACCTGATTTGGGTGCAATGAACGTATCGCCTGCTCCTCCAATAGCCAGAATCGGGATATTAATATCTCGAAATTCAAGCGCATAATTCGTCTTTCCATCATCACCCACAAACTTATGCGCTAAATTCCAATCATACCATTGTTTCATAAAACTATAATTCTCGTTTTCTGGACGACCTAAAAGACGAGCCGGAGCAAAACCAACAACCTTGTTTATTAGCTTAGCAACGTAAACTTTTGAATAATTCTGCCAATTATGACAAGCACCAAAAGATTGGCAGCCAACAAGAACCATCCTTTTTATTCGATTTCGATTTGATGGGTTTTCAACCAAATTGATATTGACAGAAATACCTCCACCACTGTGGGTAACACAATCAATAATCGGTAACTCTAATTCATAGAACAAATAATCAAAAGCTCTTTGAACATCCTCTTTTCCTATTTTTTCAAAATTATAAGCTCCCTTTATTCTTGAACTATCGCCATGATTTCTCCACTCTAAAATCCAACATATAAATCCGTTTTCAGATAGAAATTCACTGATCCCCATACAGATTCCTTTATTAGAAAACGTGCCGTGCGTCAAAAAGACGTTTTTACTGATTTTACTTTTTTTTGAAGAAATTTTCCAAAGAGCAAGCTTGCCCTCCTTGAAAGGAAGGTCTATTTTTTCTTTAAAATATTTGATCGATGCAGCGCTGATTATTTTACCTTTTTGTAAAGATACATATTCCCATCCCTCGGAGTAGCATCAGCATACATGTATTGTTTGCAAAATTTTCCCGCTGATAACCCAACAGGATTTCCAGAAGGAATTTTAAGAGCAAATGAGGTTCTTCCTTGCCAATCTGACTCCTCAATTATCCATTCAAGTTGATAAATTGTATCAATAGTTGCGTCTTGATATTGAAAAGTCAATTCCGTTTCAGAAATTAGAATATACCCGCAAGGCTGTGAAATAACTGGAAGCCACCCTTCCCCATGGCCTACTAATTCCCATTCTCCCACAAGATTACTTTCTACTTCTTCTTTTGAAGTAAAAGCATTTTCAGCACATGCCTCCATTTTTGCTCTTTCATCTTCATCAATGATGCCATCTCGGTCAGCATCATTTTGGACAAATTCGCAATCATAAGGAATAGCACCAGGATTGGCATCCGTTTTTTCACACCCTGAAAAAAGAAAAAGTAGGACTAAGAGGAAGAAAAATACATTTGATAATTGCATGATTTTAAGTTTATAAATTGAAAGACGCTTTATCCTCAAACAAGGTTGGGTATCTTTTTTTGATCTATTTATTAAAAAAATCCTTAAATCAAATCATAAAAAACCTTTAAATAAGAATTTTTCTAAATGGAAATTAAGGGTCAAAAGGTTAGAGTATCGTAGCAAAATAGTGAATATTATATTCCGTACCTTAATTAAGTGTTAAAACAATAACCTGAAGGTTGATAATACGTCGAAATAGTAGAATTGAAATTTTAGGGTACACGAAAGTATATTCTGTCTTACCATCGAAATTCCAATTCATTACTCATTAAAAACTCATTCAGATGAAAAAGCTAAGTTTTGTTTTTATTTTATCGCTTTTATTCACCAGTTTGACAGTCACTGCTCAATATGATTATGATGATCAATATTATGGTGGCAATAATTCCTATCCTGGATACCTTGGAGATAACTTCAGCTTGGAAGGTGCATTAGAAATCTTCAAAGAATCGAGAAATCTTCAGGACTTCGAGTACAGATTGAATCGCGATGAATTCTTTGTAAATAACCTTGATTTAAACAACGATGGCAGAACTGATTTCATCAGAGTGCAAGATGTATCAGAAGATAGGAACTATCGATTGTTGGCACTTCAAGCTGTTTTAGGCAGAAGAGATGTTCAGGATGTAGCAGTAATTGCTATTGAAAAAACTGGACGAAGAGAAGCTACGCTTCAAATAGTCGGTGATGAATATCTATTTGGTCCTAACATGATTGTTGAACCAGGTGACATCGCATACAACTCAGATAGACGGCGTGGATATGGACCTTCTGGAGCTGATGTAGAATTCAGAAGATTGTTTGTGAATGTTTACTACTGGCCAACCGTTCGCTCATTGTTCAGACCTCGATATTCTTTCTACCGTTCTCCATGGAGCTGGGGGTATTATCCAGACTTTTATAGACCTTGGAGACCTTGGGCATATAGCTATTATTATGACAGATGCAGCTTCTATCGTCGCCCATATTGGAGAGTAGCGCCAGCGGTTAGAATAGTTTACGTCAACAATTATTACTTCCCTCGCCGTAGAACTTATGTGCCTTACGTGAGAAATAGATATAATGATTGTGTTGTCTTCTACAACAGAGATAGAGGTGGTAGAAATGATGGACCAAGAAGACGCGAGATTACGCAGACGGTTCCAGACAGACGTAGAGATTTTGATAAGCACAGAGGTACGAAATACCAGTTCCGTGATAGAAGAGAAGGTGAAACGATTGGTAAGAGAAGAAACGATAACATCGTAAGAAGTGAGAGAGGAGAAAATGGAAAAAGAGGCTCAATTGGCTCAGCAGGCGTACCGAACCACTCAGTGAAACGGTCTGACAAATCAAAATCAGATTTCGGTTCGTACAAGCCAGCACCAAGTCGTTCTGATAAATTGAATGACAGGAAGCCAGCAAGAAAATCTTTTAACGAACCAACTCGATCAATTGATAGACCAAGCAAATCTAATGACAGACCTTCTAAGTCGTATGATAAGCCAAGCAAATCAAAATCTTATGATAGACCGAGCAAATCGTATGATAAGCCAAAGCGTGCCAAATCTTATGATAAGTCGAGCAAATCGAGTAGCAAACCGAGCAAATCTTATGACAGCCCGAAGCGTTCTTCGAAGTCATCAAGCAGTAGCTCAAGCCGCTCGTACAAAAGCAGTAAATCGAATCGAGGAAGTTCCACTTCAAGATCAAAATCTTCAAGTAGAAGTTCTTCGAAGCCTTCTAAATCTTTCAAGAGCAGCAAAAGCTCTTCTTCTTCAAAAAGAAGTAGCGGCAAAGCTCGCTCTACTAAAAAAGGATTCTAAGAAAACTTTTGATAGTTAATTAAACGCCAATCCCGAATCTGCTCGCAGGTTCGGGATTTTTTTGATCTTTGCCTCATGCATCAAAAACATGCTAAGTTAGAACGAGCCGCGGGAGGTCAATTCCATCGTTTGGAATTGGGCTTTTTGGGTGCGCCATGTGGGCTGATTCAGAAGCTATGTAGTGACATCGCAGATAGATTAAAAGCAAAACATTCGATTGCTTATGTTGATGCAGATCATGGAGAAGGGGAAGAAAAAAATGCTACGTATTCATCCATCCTTACGGATAAAATTTCTTTTCAAAGAATTGATAGTCAATCGGTTATAAACAATTCGAGAACACTGTTGGCGCAACATGATGCCGTTTTTGTGAACGGCAATCATTTCAAAACTGACCGTCAAATTGTTTTGGTCAATGAAAAGAAAAAAGAGTCTTTAGTTAGAAAAATGGATCGGATTGAGAAAATGGAAATGATGATTTTGGATAGCGTAGAAAAACCATTCGATTTTTTAGAGAAATTCAAAAATGTTCCAGTTTATAAAATAGAAGAAGTAGAAAAAATTACAGAGCAGATTGAAAATTTAATACAAAAAAATATTCCTGAAATTATAGGTTTGGTTTTCGCTGGTGGCAAAAGTTCTCGAATGGGAACTGACAAAGGGGAAATCGTTTACCACCAAAAAAATCAACGCGAACATTTGGCTGAGTTACTTTCTGAGTGTTGCTCTAAAGTTTATTTTTCTGGGGCAGCCAATCAAGTTTTCCAATCTGATTTTGAAACCATTCAGGATACGTTTTTAGGGTTGGGACCGTTTGGAGGATTAGTATCTGCTTTTCAGAAATTTCCAAATCAAGCCATTTTTTCTTTACCGGTTGACGTGCCCTTTGTGGATAATGAAATGCTCGACATTCTAATAAAAAATAGAGACCCTCGAAAAATAGCCACTTGTTTTCACAATCCCGAAACGAACTTTCCTGAACCACTCATAACTATCTGGGAACCAAAGGCTTATCCCATTTTATTAGAATACCTTTCAAGAGGTTACTCTTGCCCCAGAAAGATTTTAATTAATTCGGATATTTGCGAATGGAAACTGGCCGAACCAGAAAAATTATTTAATGCGAATACGCCCGAAGAGAAAGAATCAGCAAAAGATAAAATCAACAAGTCCAATTAACTGATTAACAAGTCAACTAATTTATGAAAAATATATTGACCTATCGTGGAATGGCTATGCGCTCAGAATGTGAATCAAACGAGCACCTCAACGTGATGTATTACATCAATAAATTTGAGCAGGCACGCCATAACTTTATGCTTGAAATGGGTTTTAGAAACACAAGAGATCATCAGCAAATGGATACGGTGGTTTTGGAGCAAAAAATCAATTATTTCAAAGAAGTGAAAGAAAGAGATTTGTTGTTCATTGAATCCACACTTTTGGAAATTGGTAATAAGTCCTTTACCATTTTGCATGAAATGTTCAATACCGATAGTCGCGAATTGGTCTGCACTATGAAGATGGTCATGGTGCCTTTTGATAGACAAAACCGATGTGCTCTACCCTTTCCTAATGATTTAAGAAAGGAGTTAATGGGAAAAATGAGTTGATTGGTTTTCTTTGCATCTTTTTTAATTTAGAAGTTGTTTAAAAATAGATTTTAAGCTGCAAATCCGATTTTAAAGAACCTGATTTTGACAAATTTTAAATACGTAGCTAAGGTTATGAATTGAAAATTTGACTTCTTCAGAACCTTTAATCTCAAATTTTCGCATCTAAACTCCATTCTTAAACAACTTCATAATGAAGTAGTATGGAAGAGAAAAAAGATTTTAACCTACTCGGAAAATCGGTTGATGCCACACCAACCAGCCCTTCTGAGTCGCCATTGGATACTTTCCCAAATCAGTTTACGGAAAGAGATTATTTGATTCAATTTGAGTGTATTGATTTCACCTCACTTTGTCCCATTACAGGGCAACCTGATTTTGCAAAAATTAAAATTCAGTACACGCCTGCAAAGCTCTGCGTGGAGACCAAATCATTGAAATATTATTTGCAATCCTACCGCAACTTTCAGGGATTTAATGAAAAAGTGATCAATACAATTTTGAATGATTTGGTAGCTGCCACTCAACCAAAATGGATGCGCGTGCATGGAGAGTTTGCGGCACGAGGTGGTATTGTTTTGACAACAGTGGCGGAGCATCCGAATTTGGATTTGGGGAAAATGAGTCCTTTAACCCCCTGACCCCCTAAAGGGGGAACCGAACAATAAACCTTAGGTTACTTTTACTTCGTAAGAAATTAGTTATCCTCTCAGGCGGTGACTTTCCGTCACCTCCTGAGTTCATCGATTACATTTTTAACAATCCAACAACTCATTGGCAAAATGAATTTAGATCATTTATACAATGAATAATAAAAAACAATCAAAGAAGCAGTCAGCGCACTCTTCTAATAGCCTGAGAGTCATCGTCCTCCTCAGCGGAGGTATGGACTCTGTCACTGCACTCTACCAAGCTGCGAAAGACTACAACGTCCTCGGAACCCTCTCCTTTGATTATGGCTCCAAACACAACCACAAAGAGATTCCTTTTGCAAAATATCATGCTGAAAAGTTGGGTGTTCCACATCAAACGATAGAAGCGAAATTCATTGAAAATCTATTTGATTCTGCGTTATTGAAAAATGAGGAAGAAATTCCAGAAGGCCATTATGCGGATGAGGTCATGAAAAAAACAGTCGTTCCTTTTCGAAATGGAATTATGCTTGCTATCGCCTGCGGCTATGCAGAAAGCATTGGCGCTCAAGGAGTTGTGATAGCAGCGCACTCTGGCGACCATGCCATTTATCCAGATTGTCGCAATGATTTTATGGAAGCCATGGCTGCTGCCATGAAACTCGGCACCTACGAAAACATCGAACTCATCTCCCCTTTTGTAAATATTGACAAAACAGAAATTGCGCGCATTGGTCATCGACTTGGAGTAGATTATGGAATGACTTGGTCTTGTTATAAAGGACAAGAGTTGCATTGTGGTGTTTGTGGCACTTGCTATGAGCGGAAGGAGGCATTTGAATTGGCGGGAGTTAGTGATCCAACGGTTTACGAATGAAAGAAATCCTCCGTCAACCATCCACCATGAACTGTTTTACCTAAAAAATAGGTCTCCGCTTTTCCACCATAAACAGCCCAAGTGAATAAAAAATTTGAGATTTTACAATAGCATTAACGCTCTTAAAAAAAACAGCGCGAAAAGGTAAAACCTGTTCGCGCTATTTTATACTGGAAAAATCCGCTTGTGAATTCTCAATTCTCCACTCTCAATTCTAATCTATCCTCTTTCATTATAAATTGCAATCACTTTTTTCATATCTCGGCCCCGATAATCATTTATCCAAAGTGGCACAGTGATTCCCAATATTCCGACCACCACAAGTGGATTTATATTTATGTTTAGTTGACCAGGTGTACCAGGATTTGATCCAACTTGACCATTTAAGGAATCATAAATACCGTAAACCAAAAGCCCTGCCCCAACTCCAACGATACTATATCGAATCATATCTTTTCTTCTGGTTCCAGAAAGGATTTCATTGCATTTTCGGCAATTGGAAGTAGCTCTTTTTAGATTTCCGACCTTAAGCGGAAGAAGCGTTTTATCGTCAACAGAAAACAACTCTTTCTTAGTTTGAGTGACATAACCTCCTCCAAACTGATTGAAACCTCCAGGGCCCATATTATTATTATAGTTCGTAACTATCCTAAAATAGGTATTTATCCTTTCTCCCTCAAACTCCCTTTCATAAAATGAATTGGATAAACCGTTACTAAACTTTCGGAAATGCCCAAAGGTATTCTCGTAATATTTTACATCCTTAATTTTTATCTCATCTGCATCTGCAAGAAGATAACCTCTTTTGAAAGCTGGTTTTCGATATTCTACATGTTTGAAAGTATCCACCTTTCCGTTTTCATATCCAACAACGGCCCAGCTTTGAGCGAAAGAAAAAGTCGTCAAAAAACAAATAAATAAAGTCAGAAGAAGTCTATTGATTTTCATATAAATAATTTGAGTGATTTGAATTATTTCGAATTTGGGTTTAAGGTAATTAAAAAAATCAAGTTCCGTTTTGAAGGCTTTTAGTTTTGTAGGTAAATGGGTATAAAAATTTTAGAGCCTCTATCAAAGCCAACACTCCAACCGAAATTCCCTTTGTATGTAGTACAATTATCGCACATTTTTTTTATTCATTATAAATCTTTATCACCTTTTGCATATCTCGATTGCGATATTTTTTAATAAAAATGGGTGTGGTAAATAAACCAAAGCCAATTAGCATTTGGGGAATTTTAGGTTCAAAGTAGGTTTGATTAAGCCCCTCATAAAATCCATGAAGCGTTAGAACAGCTCCTGAAGTCATAACAATTATTTTGAGTATATCTTTTGATCGAGTTTTTCTTAAAATTTCCTGACAAGGTTGACAATCCTTAGTAGATTTTTTCAATATTCTGGGTTTTAACCTCCTTATTTTTTCATCTTGATTAGAAAATAAGATTCTTTTAGGATCATAATTTTTTCCATGATACGGAGGGTACATTTTATTGTAAGTTTTTATTCTTCCATTCACTTTTCTTACAAGAAGGAAATCTTGGGAATGAAAATGGTATCTTACGAAATAACCCTCCTGATTTTCAAAATAGGAAATTTCAGAAAATGGAATGTTTTTATGGCCTGTTAAAAGATAAGGAGCTTTAAGTATGGGATTTTTGAATTGTAGATTCTGAAAGGTATCTATAATTCCAGTTTCGTATCTAACAATATTTTGGCTATTGAGAATTGATATAAAAAAACAGCTTATCACTAAAAATGTGAGGTAATTAGTTTTCATGTTCTAACTTTTACTACAAAAATTATTGAATCGTAATCTCATCTGCAAATACCCAACACTTTCCTCCTTCCGATTTATGCCCTTTCGGACAATCTCCCTGATTGCGACCAATCACTCTCAAATGTCGAATATTTTTATTTAAATCGGCTGAAAAAGTTTCGATGATATTGCCAGTGTCTTCCCAGGTATGTTTAGTTTTTATGGTTTTAAAAAGGTTGAAATTATTGCCATCTGTTGAACCATAAAACTCTACTTGCTCTGGCATAAAAATCCAAGAGTTTTCATCTTGCAAAAAATTAATGGATACGTTTTTGACCATTTCATTTTCGCCTAAATCTATGGTTGCATTCAGGTCAATTCCTTCATAGCCTTGCCATTCTCCAGTTCTGAAATCAGGACTTCCCTTTAAAAAATCAATCAATGCTTTATCGCCTCCAGCTGCGTATTGTGGGGCATACGTTGTGGCCAATTCTATTTTTCTGTTTTTGGGAATTTTGAATAGATCTGTTTCTAAAGTTCTACTTGATATTATTCCATGATCTGATTTTGTATCCAATCTGGACTTCATCTTCAATTTATGAGAAGTATTTATTTTAAATGGTTTTTCATATTTTATTTGTGGCTCACTTCCATCGAGTGAGTAGAAAATTTCCGCTTTTGGATCTGGATTATTAATTGCAATTGTGGTTTCATTCATAAAAACCCTTTCACCTTCAGAGACTGCCGGAACTGGTGCAATGGGGAATCCTTTCTCCGGTTTAATTCTTAAAAACTTATTCTTTTCAAAACAACTTTGGTTAGGCTGATTACCCATTTCAAAAACCAGATCACCTCCTGCATTTATTTGCGAATGGTTAATTTTTGGAGACTTCAAGGTATCTCCATTTAAAATTGCTGACTGAATGTAAATATTCTGGTCAGACAAATTATTTGCAGTAATGGTAAAAGACTTTCCATTTTCTAAATTAATTTTTGAGTGTTTCATTCGAGGCGTGCCAATTGAATAATTGCCATTTCCTGGTGCAACCTGATATAAGCCCATTGCGCTTAAAACATACCAAGCCGACATCTGTCCACAATCCTCATTTCCTTCATACCCTTGGGGGGCATTTTTGTACATTTCTTTGGTGATGCGGGCAATTATTTCCTGAGTTTTCCATGGTTTCCAAATTTCATTGTACAAATATCCGATATGATGACTTGGCTCATTTCCATGTGCATATTGACCAATCAAACCAGTAATATCTGCCTGCTCCCTACCTGAAGTTTCTGCCTCCGCTTCAAAAATTGCATCAATATATTTTTCAAAGTTTTCTTTCCCTCCATGGTAATAAATAAACGTTTTCACATCATGCGGTACATAATACCCATACTGCCATGCATTCGCCTCGGTGTAGTGAAAATTCACCTCATACGGATTGAAATTTTCTACCCAAAAATTTCGATTCTTTGCTCTGAAAAATTTTGACTCTGGATCGAATAAATTTTTCCAGTTTTGAGAACGTTTCATGAATTTTTCATAGACATCTTGTTTGTTCATGGCTCGCGCCATTTGAGCAATGCACCAATCATTGTACGCATATTCCAAAGTCTTACTCACGGACTCCGATTCCAACTCAGAAGAAATGTAACCATCGCGGATGTAGTCTTTTTTCCCGAATTCATCTTCCTCTGCAAATTCAATCATAGCCTTCAATGCTTTCTCTGCATCATATCCTCGAATGCCTTTTACATAAGCATCGGCAATGACCGAATTGGCGTGATACCCAATCATACAATTGGTGCGATTGTTCCACAATTCCCAAATCGGAAGGCGGCCATCGTGATCATAAATTTTCAAAAAGGAATTGATAAAATCATTGGTGCGTTCCTGCTCTATCAAAGTGTAAAGTGGATGGGTCGCTCGATAAGTATCCCACAATGAAAACACAGTGTATTG
>CALDSS010000030.1 GCA_937924495.1 uncultured Saprospiraceae bacterium | reverse complement strand
GCTATTTTTGCCTTTTCAGCAGGCATGTATTTGACCAAAACAGAAATGGTTAAAGGATTTTTTGAGATGCTTGGGTTTCCCACCTGGGTTGTATTGCCACTGGCTTTCGCCAAAATTTTAGGCATCATTGCCATTCTTTCTAAAAAGTCTCAAATGCTTAAAGAATGGGCCTATGCTGGTTTTTTCTTTGATGCCGTAATGGCGACAGCAGCACATTTGGCTGTTTCTGACGGAAATCAGGGAATGGCAATTATGGCGATTGTAGCAACGGTTGCTTCCAGATTTATGGATGGGCGAATATTTGGAGCTACCGCTTAGGAAGTGTTCTCTGAGCGTAATCGAAGACAACAAAAGTACTCTTCGGTTACGCTCAGGTTATGAACTTAATAATCTGTCTTAACTGACTTATCAAATGGCAATTTGAACTGATACATCACATCTCCTGATGTTTCATCTTCTAAAACATCCAATCCATATTTCACTTTGTGTGGGTCATCATACACCAATGTACCAAAAGCACGATCCCAGAAGGAAAAGATATTTCCAAAGTTAGAATCTGTCCATGGACGTTCGAAGTGGTGGTGAAACTTATGCATGTTTGGAGTAATAAAAACCCAACTAATCATGCGATCAATCGTCTCTGGTAAATAAATATTCGCGTGAGAAAAGTAGGTAAAAAAGATACTTGAAATTCGATAAACCAAATAGAACGCTACTGGCATTCCACTCAACACTATTGCCGCCAAGGCATAAATTTCACGAATAAAATAATCACCTGGATGATGGCGCGTACCCGTCGTAGCATCTACATGCGTATCACTATGATGTACCATGTGGAATTTCCACATCCAACTATATTTATGAAGCATTACGTGGGCGATGTATTGCGCAACAAAATCTAACCACATGACCGCAATCAATAATTCCGCCCAAACAGGGAGATCAATCAGATTCAAAAACCCAAATTGAGAAGTGCCCAGCCAGACAAAAATACCAACCGTTGCTAACCCAAAAAGTAAATTGATCAGAACAGAAGTACCGAGGAAAATGAGATTTCTTCCCGCATGTCTCCATTTTTTATAGTTGAGTTGAAAAAGTGGGAAGCCACCCTCCAAAAGCCAACTAACAAATAAACACACGAAGATCCAGCCTAATTTCTGACCACTGGAAAGATTTTCAAAAAACGTAAGAAATGCCTCCATCGTAAAGATTTGATTTATCGAATCTCCAAATCTACAATTTTTTGAAAAGATGCTTCATGTCAACATTGTCTTTTATCATACTTTCCAACTGCTCAACTGGCACTACATCTTGCTCCATTGAGTCACGATGACGTAAGGTCACCACTCCTTTTTCCAATGTATCAAAATCAACCGTTACACAGAAAGGCGTACCCGTTGCATCCTGACGGCGGTATAATTTACCGATAGAACCTGTATCGTCATACATGCAATTGAAAGAATATCTCAGCTGATTGTAAATTTCTTTTGCTTTACCAACGAGTTCTTCATTGTTCCGCTTGAGCGGCATGATAGCACATTTGACCGGCGCTAAAGAAGGTGGTAAACGCAATACATCACGTGTACTGCCATTTTCTAAAGTTTCTTCCACCAATGCGTTGCTCATCGTTGCCAAAAACATTCTATCCACCCCAATCGAAGTTTCTAAAACATAAGGAACATAATTCTCATTCGTCTTCGGATCGAAGTATTGTAATTTTTTCCCAGACAATTCTTGATGCTGATTCAAATCAAAATCAGTTCGAGAATGAATTCCTTCTAATTCTTTAAAACCGAAAGGAAATTCGAATTGAATATCTACTGCCGCATCGGCATAATGCGCCAAATTATCATGATCGTGAAAACGTAATTTCTCTTGCCCATGACCAAGCGCCAAATGCCATTTCATACGCGTTTCTTTCCAGTGCTCATACCATTCTTTTTGGGTGCCGGGCTGAATGAAAAATTGCATTTCCATCTGCTCAAACTCTCTCATTCTAAAAATGAATTGTCTCGCAACGATTTCATTTCTGAATGCTTTTCCAATCTGCGCGATACCAAATGGCAATTTCTGACGCGTCGTTTTTTGCACATTTAGGAAGTTGACAAAAATACCTTGTGCCGTTTCAGGACGGAGGTATAATTTGCCTTCTTCACCTGCAATATTTCCCAACTGCGTAGAAAACATCAAGTTGAATTGACGTACATCTGTCCACTCTTTCGAGCCACTTACTTCGCAAGCAATTTCGTATTCTTCGATTTGTGCTTTTAAATCTACCATGTCGCCCTCGGTCATGGCTTTCGCCAAACGAGCTGCTATCGCATCGATTTTTTGCTGTCGCTCAATGATGCGACCATTCGTCTCACGGAACTGTTTTTCATCGAATGCATCGCCAAATCGCTTTTTCGCTTTTACGACGTCTTTTGTGATTTTCGCTTCAATCTTCGCCATGTAATCCTCAATCAATACATCTGCTCGGTATCGCTTGTTCGAACCTTTATTATCCACCAACGGATCATTGAAGGCATCTACGTGACCAGAAGCTTTCCAAGTTTTTGGATGCATGAAAATCGCCGAATCAATACCGACAATGTTTTCATTCATCTGCACCATGGATTTCCACCAATATTCTTTGATATTGTTTTTGAGTAACGAACCGTTGGGTCCATAATCATAAACCGCCGCCAAGCCATCATAAATCTCGCTTGACTGATAAATGAATCCGTTCTCTTTACAGTGTGAAACCAGTTTTTTAAATAAATCGTCTGCCATTGTGGAATGATGAATTATGATTGAGAAATGATGAATGAATAAGGAATTTTTGAAGAAAATAATTCACCATTTTTGAAAAACCTTTCTTACGAAAAAAAGAGGCGCAAAGTTGGTATGCTGCTTTGTCTTTTCCAAATTAGATTTAATTAAACCATTCAGGGTGTTCTTTCGGAAAATAATATTGCATGTGTTCAAATTCATTGTGTAAGTGATGCGGCATTTTGAAAACCTTCTTTTCACCTATTGCTACAGTTAACATCTTCTTTTGACTATCGATTTCCATCCCTCTGTAATTAAACAAGCTCTGAACTATTTTGTGACAACAAAAACGAAAGACAAATTCTTTTGTATTGAAGTTGTTTAAGAATGGAGTTCAGAAGCGAAAATTTGAAGATAAGGGTTCTGATGAAGTAAAATAAATTAGGCATAGCATCGCTATGGCTAAGTTATTTTACAAAATCAGGTTCTTTAGATTCGAATTTGCAGCTTGAAGGCTATTTTTAAACAACTTCATTAATTGCAAGCAATTAATGCCCACGTTTTTTCGTTCTCTTTGCGCTAAAAATCTAATAATGCGATTTCTACTTTTTTGTCTGTTTTTTTCGGTTTCATTGAGCGCTTTCGCGCAAAAAGAAAAACCTGCGCCCCTCACGGATATTGAGGTTTTGGAAGACACCTTGGCGGTGTTGAGTTTTGCAATGGTCAATGACTCTACCCCGGTCAAGCGATATGCTTCTTGTCAAAAATTCATCAAAACCTTGGTGCA
>CALDSS010000029.1 GCA_937924495.1 uncultured Saprospiraceae bacterium | reverse complement strand
TCAAAGCAAAAGAACAGACACCAAAAAAGAATTATGCTACACAAACTCTTTGATAATAAACGCTCTCAAAATAAGTCTGATAAAAATAGCCTGATGGCTGCTGTAGGAAATACTCCTTTGGTTAGGCTTAATCACCACTCTGAGTTACTCGGTACAAATATTTTTGCTAAGCTAGAATTTTTCAATCCAGGTCTATCTGCAAAAGATAGAATCATCGCTCATATTATTGATAAAGCAGAACAAGCTGGCAAATTGAAGCCCGGCGGTACCATCATTGACGCCACCTCTGGAAATACAGGAATGGCGATGGCGATGTTGAGTCGTGCAAAAGGATATAAGTGCGTCCTAACTGTTGCGGATAAAGCTTCCAAAGAAAAAATTAATAGTCTTAAGTCTTTAGGGGCAGAAGTGGTGCTTTGCCCTGCTGCCGTCAAGCCAGATGATCCGCGCTCGTACTATCAACAGGCTATACAGTTGAGCAATGAAATTGAAGGTGCTTATTACACCAATCAGAATTTCAATAGCGATAATGTTGAAGCACATTACTTGTCCACTGGTCCTGAAATTTGGAATCAATTAGATGGAAAAGTTACTCATTTTGTTGCAGCAGTTGGAACAGGAGGAACAATTAGCGGAACGGGTAAATTTTTAAAAGAACAAAATTCAGCTATCGAAATCATTGGTGTAGATGCTTATGGTTCGGTTTTGAAAAAATATCATGAAACAGGTGTTTATGACATTTCTATCACACATCCATACAAAATGGAAGGGGTAGGAAAAAGCATCATTCCTGGCAATGTGAAATTTGAAACGATTGATCGGTTTGTAAAAGTTGGCGACTTGAAATCTGCACTTCGTGCGCGCAAAATGGCGCAATTGGAAGGTATTTGGGGCGGTCACTCATCAGGTGCCGTTTTAGAAGCGGTTTTCAAAACAAAAGAAAGTTTCAAACCTACTGACAATGTTGTTATTCTACTTTCTGATCATGGAAGTAAGTATTTGAGTACGATTTATAGCGACGCGTGGGTGGAAGAAAAACTATATAGCAGACCTTAGGGTAAATTTAAATCTCGGCTTTAAGCTACAAGCTGAATCTTTTTGAACCTGATTTTGCCAAATTTTTTAACCATAGGATTTACTATGCTGAAAAAACCTGATTTCATCAGAACCAAAAACCTTCAACTTTCGCTTCTAAAGACGAAATCTAAACTTCCCCTTAATGAATAAGCAAATAATTTTTATAAAAAGAGGCTTCCTAAGTTTAATATTAGGATGCCTCTTTTTTTGTGGAGGAAAACTGATAGGGCAATCGCCTTATAAGTTGACTGCTAAAAAAGAAGCCTATTGGCTCTCAGCTGGCGTTTCAACTTTATCATTGGGTTATGCGCTGAGTACAACGACTGAGTCATTCACTGCAGATCAGATTTTAGCGCTTGACGCGAATAATATCAATTCATTTGACCGTTTTGCAACGGAAAATTATTCTATTAAAATTCAAAAGGTAAGTGATGGATTTCTTGCAAGTTCTTTCGCGGTAGGCATTCCTTTTTTATTTCAAAAACAGGTGCGAAAGGATATTTTTACTTTAGGAGTGATCTATGCTGAGGCGGCGACTATTACCGCAGGAGTAACCCTTCTTTCAAAATCACTTACCGAACGTCCTCGTCCTTTTGTTTACAACTCACAAGTTGATTTTGATGTAAAAGCGAGGCGACAAGCAAGACATTCTTTTTTCTCAGGTCACACTTCGATTGCAGCCATGAATACTTTCTTTTTAGCTAAAATTTTCAGTGATTATTATCCTGATTCAAAATACAAACCTTACATCTGGACTGGAGCAGTTTTGATTCCTGCAGCAACGGCTTACTCGCGTGTGGAAGGTGGAAAACATTTTCCAACCGATGTGGTAGCAGGTTATGCAGTGGGTGCTTTAGCAGGTTATTTTATTCCTCATTTTCATAAGGTTGGAAATCAAAAAGATTTGGGTTTGCACATCCAACCTATGCCTTTTGGCGTTTCTATGAAAGTTGATTTAAAATAAAAACTCAGCGGAGATTTGTGTCTTCTCAACGCAACTCTATGTAACTGAATTTTTCTCACCTTTGCACCATGCAACGACTTCGAAGTCTTTTAAAATTTCTGCATAAATACCGTCGGAATGTATCGCTCAACATTTTGAGTAATATTTTCATGGTGGTGTTTTCGATCTTTAGCATTCCGATGCTAATTCCGTTTTTGGAAATTTTATTTGGTCAAAAAGAATTAGTAACGGAGGCAAAACCATCTGCTTTTGATGTAGGTACTTTGGTGCATAACTTCAATTACGAACTTAGTCAGATAATTATCAGTCATGGAAAAGAGCGAGCATTAATTTATCTCTGCATTGGCATCGTCGTCATTTTCTTTTTGAAAAATCTTTTTAGGTATTTATCTGTGTTTTTTATGGCGCCTGTACGGAATGGCATCGTGAGAGATATTCGTCAGCAGTTGTTTGAGAGAATTTTAGTACTACCACTTTCTTATTTTTCTGATGAAAGAAAAGGAGACATCATGGCTCGCGTCACAGTAGATGTACAGGAAATTGAAAATAGTATCCTGAGTGTTTTAGAGGCAGTTATCCGAGAGCCGTTGATGATAATTGGTTCATTGATGTTTATGATTTACCTCAGCCCTTCATTGACCTTTTTTGTGTTCTTCCTTTTGATTTTTACTGGCGTTGTGATTGGTGGTATCGGTAAAGCATTGAAAAAACAATCCACTAAAGTTTTGGAACGACAAGGAAGCTTGGTTTCTAATTTAGAGGAATCGCTTTCTGGTCTTCGAATCATAAAAGCATTCAATGCCGAAGAGCATCAATCCCGAAAATTTTTAAAAGAAAATAACTCTTATCGAAAACTACTCACTCGTTTACTTTGGCGAAGAGATTTGTCTTCTCCGCTTTCCGAATTTATGGGCATTACCGTGGTAGCGGTTTTGATTTGGTATGGCTTCAGAGAAGTGAATTCAGGAGCGATTTCAGTAGCAGCTTTCATCGCGTTTTTGTATGCGTTTTTCACCATTATTGAGCCATCGAAAAAATTTGCATCTGCCTCTTATAAAATTCAAAAAGGAATTGCCGCAGTAGAACGGGTAGAGGTAATTTTGAATGCAGAAAACACGATCAAAGATGCACCTGATGCGAAGCCTTTTAAAGAATTTCAATCTGCGGTTGAGTTTGATAACCTCTCGTTTTTTTATAAAAAAGAAGATGGAGCTGTCGTAGAAGATATCAATTTCAAAATTTCTAAAGGAAAAACGGTTGCCCTTGTTGGCTCATCAGGTGCAGGAAAATCTACATTAGCCGATTTGCTCCCTCGATTTTATGATGTGAGCGAAGGACAAATTTTGATTGATGGAAACGATATTAGAAATATACAACTCAATGATCTCCGAGCACAAATGGGCATCGTTTCGCAAGAAGCAATTCTTTTCAATGATACCATTTTTAATAATATCGCTTTCGGCGAAAAAGGAGTGACTGAGGCTCAGGTAATAGCTGCTGCAAAAATTGCCAATGCCCACGAATTTATTATGGAAACTGAAAAAGGTTATCAAACGAACATTGGCGATCGAGGCATGAAACTCTCCGGTGGACAGCGACAGCGATTGACGATTGCTCGTGCAGTTTTGAAAGACCCGCCGATTTTGATTTTGGATGAAGCGACTTCTGCACTCGATTCTGAATCTGAAAAGCTGGTGCAGGACGCCCTCGAAAAATTATTAAAAAATAGAACCTCTTTGGTCATCGCACATCGCCTTTCGACGATTCAGCATGCCGATGAAATTTTGGTAATGAAAGAAGGAAAAATTATTGAGCGCGGAACGCACAATGAGTTGCTTTCGCAAAATGGTGAGTATCGGAAGTTGGTGGCTTTGCAGACGGTTTGACAGAATATTCATGTTTTTTTTAACTTGCCATAGAATTACGGTTTAATGCCAAATTTCAAAGAATGAAAATTAGTAAAATCCATATACATCAGTTTAACCAATTCAAAGATTTTGAGTTGAATTTGACTTATCCAAAAGGACATAAGAAAGAAGGAATGCCATTGGATAAGGTTTGCTTTATTGGGCAAAGTGGGACGGGGAAGACGACATTGTTAAACTTGGTATATGATTTTATTCATTCTACATTAAATATGCGGACGCGTGGTGGCTGGAAACACTATGAGGCAAAAGAGGCTTACGAAATAGACTTTGAACTAACAACTCTAAATAAAAGAGTTATAAAAGGAGCTTTTTATGGCGATTCAACTGGAGGACCTATTACTAATTACGATAACAGTATTGCGGGAAAAATAAAAAAATTAATACATTTCCCTGTAGGTTTATTTAACCATTCTTTTGACAAGAATGATAATCAAGTAGTGAATGAACCAATTCAAAAATATGTTACACCTTCAAGGCAAGATTACTTTCTCGATTTAGAAACACTGGACTGGTTATGGGATTTTACGTTTTCTAATATTCAAAATTATCAAATAAAAGAGGCAACATTTCGATTAGAGCAAACTCATCGTTTAGAAAAGGGGCAAAAAATTGATTTTCCTGAACAAATAAAAAAATGGAGAGAGGAAAATCATAATCCACTTGAAGAAATTGCTAAAGAATGTCTTGACCCAATTTTAAATAAATTTTTCTTATCAGTAAAAACCAAAATAGATGATTATAAGAATAGAAAAATTATACAAATACAGTCAACTCAAAACGGCGATGTAATTCCATACGAAAAACTAAGCTCAGGCACTCGTCAAATCATATACACCGCTTTTCCAATCTATAGTTTATTAGAAGAAAATTCAATCGTATTAATTGACGAACCCGAAAACTCCCTCTACCCAGACATCCAAAAAGAAATCATAGAATATTATACTTCCTTTGATAAGGATAAAAAATCTCAATTTTTCTTCGCTACTCATTCACCAATTATAGCCTCTGCATTTGAGCCATGGGAGATTGTGGAATTGAAATTTGATAAGGACGGAAATATTTATCGTGAATTGTATTTTGAAGGAGAAAATAATGTTGACAATTATCATACAGATGCACGTTATTTGAGATGGGATGGGGTTTTGACAAAAGTGTTTGATTTAAAAGAAGATAGTAATGTTGTCCATCGCTCGAAAAAATTGATGGAGTTTTCTATACTGAAAAAGAAAATTGAAAAATTGAAAAACGAGAAAGACTTTGATCCAAAATCTAAAGAGGTGAGAGATTTAATCGAAGAACTGAATCGAGTTGGAGAATTATTAGATTGGGAAACGTAAAACATCAGAATGCGAAAAATCAATAAAACATGTGACCTTTCTACAGTTTACAAAGCATGGGAAGAAGCGTTAGAAGCAGCCAATCAAGCTCACCCAAAATACAATTCTTCGAAAGGTGTATATTACTGGGATATCGTGATGCAACTTCATCGTTGCCAAGAAGGACTTTGTGCATATACTGAACAAGAGTTATGTGATGAGCCACTTTTTGCAGAAGACAAATGGGAGAATGGAAGTTATGCAAATCTTCCTCAAAAAGAAGGAAGGGTTGGCCAATTGGAACACTTTGACGAATCTCTTAAATCAAAGCAATCAGAAGCAGCAGGTAAGAAAGATTGGCTTTGGGATAATTTTTTCATGATAGATTCTGATGTTAACCAAAGAAAAGGAACTAAGCCTGTTGATAATATTTTGAAGCCAGATTCAAATGATTATGATCCTTTTGAAAAATTAGATTATGATTTTGAAACGCATGTCTTTATACCAAATTCAGAACTTTCGGATGTTGATTTTGAACGAGTAGAAAGCATGATCAAAGTGCTTGGTATAAATCATGTCTATTCTATCCGTCGCAAATTTTTAAAGAAAAGACTTAGATTAAAATATCTTTACAATGACGACATTCATGAGAACTTAATACAGTTTCCAACTGCTTTCGAAATGATAGAACGAAAAATGGACGAGGGAGAGATTGATACGGAGAATTTAGTCTAAAAAACAGGCAATTCTTTCGAATTGCCTGTTTTCTACAAATTATAATCTCATGAAATAAAACGACTAAATATCTTGGATAGAAATGAGCCTTCATTTGATTGCTCCTCTATATTATTTTGACCTAAAAGGCTATCTATATTTTTGGTAAGATTGCCATAAGTTTGTGCCCCATTTGATTTCCCTACCAGTTTACCATCTTTAAAAAACAAAACGGTCGGAATACTCTTGACATCATATTTTTTAGCGAGGTTTTGGCTGTTGTCAATATTTATTTTTCCAACTACCGCTTTTCCTGCGAAATCTTTGGCAACTTTTTGAAGCACTGGATTGAAGGCCTTACAAGGCCCACACCAATCTGCATAAAAATCAATAATTGCAACATCGTTGTTTCTTATGGTAGGTTTGAAATTACCTTTTGTTATTTTCTTTAACATGATTTCTTTGTATTTTTTGTTGATACAAAGATGAGGGCAAATCAAGGTTGAATACGTATCCAAATTTCCTGATGACTTGTCAATTTTTCCCGTAAATGAATTTTTTGAAGAAGATTAATACAGATACCGCTCTTTTTTATCCTCGTAAACGTCATTCAATGTCACTAAAATTCCAGTTTCTTCTACACCTCCAAAATCTGGATTGACTGCGGTACCAAATGTTTTCATGCTTGGAGAAAGGTGCATGTATAAATTGATAAGCGGCGGGACACTTTCGCCTCTGGCTCTAACGAAATTTTTCAAAACGCGATATCCATCTTTAAACTCTAAGCCGTCCAAAAGGGCAAAAAATACTTCTGGATCATAAGCTTGATTCAACGGATATTTCGTTTTCATCAAGTTTTCTTTATCCGGAAAATAATGATTCATGAAGTATAGCAAAAAATCACGTGCTTCCGTATTGTAAGTTGGATACATCGTCACTTTCCCAAAATAATACTCTGTGTTTGGGTAGATAGTCGCTAAAGCACCTAAGCCATCCCAAAGATTTTCCAATGCGTACAATCCTTTGCGAGGATCAACGGTCGGTTGAAATTTAGGTTGAACCCAACTTCGACCCAACTCAATAGTTTTAGGCAGGTATTCCTTTATAAATCTTTTGTCAAAATGAAAATAATGCGCCGTACTCAAAGCAGGTTCTTCCTCGCCATCACATACAATTGAACAGTGAATGAAGCGATAACCTCCTACAATTTCTTGATCTTCTGGGCTCCAAACGATGAGTTGCTCATAGCATTTTTCGATGGTATCGTAATCGTCAATATCAATTTCATCTCCTGTTCCTCCGCCAGAGTCTCTAAACGAAATTTCGCGTAAGCGACCAATTTCGCGCATGGTATGGGGAGAATTGTGATGGTTAACAATGTAAATCTCATTATTACCCTTTTTAGCCTTACGCATAAGACGCTCCTCTGAGAGTTCTCGTTTAAGAAGATCTCGATCTACTGGTGGTATGATAGGTTTCTCTTTCGTCATTAATTACTCGGCTAAGCTATATGCCTTCTTTTTGATAAAATCTGCCCATTCCTTGTCTGATTTTGAGCGATCCAAAGTTGCAGAATCTATTGGTTCTCCAAAAGCTATTCGCATCTTTTTGTCTCGCTGCTGGAACATCTCATCGACAAGGTACAACATTTCTATGTTTGCTTTGATACCCAACATGCCACGAATATTTGCCAACCTGTAAAAAAAATTGGTCAACTCTCCATTTATATGAGCGGGAACGATGGGTGTTCCATATTTTTTGGCACGGGTAATAAAGGTTTTCTTCCACTCTAAGTCTTTTATTTGACCGCTTTTTTTGCGACTAACCAGCCCTGCTGGGAAAATACAAATCAACTGATCGGTTGCAAACAATTCATCCACTTTCCTCATAGATTCCCGCAGCGTTTTACCCATTTTATTCACCCCGACAAACATTCCTTGTAAGTTCTCCAATTTGAGCAAAACATCGTTTACAATAAATTTGATGTCAGTTCTTTTTTCCTTTAAAATGGTCACTAACGCCATCGCATCCATTCCGCCAAGCGGATGATTTATTGCAAGAATACATCTGCCCGACTCTGGTATATTGTCTAATCCAAGATGCGTCAATTCAATATTGAAATACTCGATAGCATTGGTGCAAAAATCAATATTACCAACACCTTTATTTTTGGCAATAATTTCATTCAACTCATCTTCATGTAAAATTTTCTCTAAGTAGCTAATCGCAAAATTAGGAAGCACCGTAAGCAACTTAGGATTCTTCTCTGAAATGATGCCTCGTATATCTATAAATTTTTCGCTTTCCGACATTTTCTCTTTTGATTAAAGCGCCAAGTTAAGGAATGATTAATGTTTGTCCACTTTTTTAAGGATGTCTGTATATTTTACAGGTGATCAAAGCATATAGTTTTATTGTTTCTCTTAATTTTAAACCAGAAATCCACGTCTATGAAATACTTTGCTACTTCAAATTCTCCCTTCTAATAAATACGACTTTATATATTTTTACTTTTGTAGTCTGATTTTCCTATTCAAAACAATATGCTTTTACGAAAAGGTAAGAAACTACTGCTGTTATTTTTGATATTCCATTCAGTCCTCTTTGGGCAAGAGTACTTAACAGAAATAAATAGCTACTCCGTAGAGGATGGCCTCTCAAGCCGATTTATTTTTGATATCCATCAAGACTCTCAAGGTTTTCTCTGGATTGCCACAAAAAATGGATTAAACCGTTTTGATGGAAGCAATTTTACAATTCTTGATAGTAAAAATTCAGCCCTTCCTCATGATGAATATTTAGAGATATTTGAAGATGTGAATGGAATACTCTGGCCAACCTCAAAAGATCATAAAGAAGGCAGTTCATCTTTTTGGAAATCCGTTATTCTTCCTAGTTTAGAAATAAAACCTTTAGATGAATACCTCGGTGCTGAAGCTCCATTCAAGAGTAATGAAATAACGCTTATCTCACAGCTTGACGATAAAATTATTTTAATCTCAACTAGGTCAGGAGGTATTTATAAATATGATGGAACTTTCAAAAAGATAGCGCAAGATGAAAGACTGATTTATATGAATCTATTGGGCAAGGAAGATGAGCAGTATTTTTTTACAGATTTACAGCAAGTTATAGAGGTATCTGAAAATGAAAAAACTAAGACTTTTCAGCGCCATAAACGTGGTAATTTCCCTGTACGCTACAATGGAGATATTTACTGGATGCATTTGGTACCCAATAGCGTTCCTGTTAAAGTTGATGGAACTATTTATAGTGATACTGATACCATACAATACCCTTTTTTCACCTCAGAGGAGTTTGAAAAATTTGTCAAATCTAATATTCTACATACACAGAGGAAGAATTTAACTTATGCCAGATCTCTATTCCATCCTAAAAAAGCAAAGGCTTTTTTCGAAGATAAAAATGATCTTATTTCCTATCTCTATCAAGAAGTAATTGAAAAAAATCCTGAAATTTATATTGGCAATTATTATGAATTATCTGGGAATAAGTTTGTCATAAAAAGTTTAGATAGATTTATTTTTATCAGTTATGCCAAAAATCAATTTAAAAAACTCTTAGAAAACGGTAACGTCAGTTGCCGAAGTTTTTACAAAAACAGTAAAGAGGAGTTGATACTCTCAACTTACAATGGAATAAAAAAAATAGATCTAAAAAGTCAGAAAATTGAACATTTATTAGATAATCCAAATGGTATGCGTGGTATGATAGAATTGTCAAATGGAGATATGATTTTCGGTAGCTACGGAAATACCGCAAAAAGAGTAAATTTCGATACGAAAAAAGCTATTTATGCAACTAGGAAAAAAGATGAAAAACAAAGAGGACCAAAGGCTTTTCATTTTTTACCTTTCAAGGATTCAAAAGGGAACATCTGGATGAGTTCAACTTTAGGTATTGCTCAATACGATCCTGATGAGAATATGCTTCTTCCTTTTGGAAAGTATAATGAGTTTGAAAAATTAAAAAATATAGAATCTCATTTCTTCATCGAAGACAATGATGGAGTATGGATTTGTACTGCTAATGGTTTATATCTTCTTCATTCTGAAAAAGGAATTATTGCAGAACATCATCCTTTGCCCAACTTAAATGTGATGCACTTTTATAGAGAAGGGGATATTTTTTGGATAGCCACCTATGGAAAAGGCTTGATAAAATGGAATAAATCAACAGGAGAGACGCTATCATTTGGATTAAAACATGGGCTGTTGGATGAGTATTTAATGGCAGTTTATCCCGATAAAATTGGGAATCTTTGGGTAACTACCAACAAAGGACTTGGGCGGTTTGATAGAAAAAATGAGCGATTTAGGATATATCTTGATTCAGATGGTATTGCACATAATGAGTTTAATATTAGCTCACATTATCAACATGATGATGGACAATTATTTTTTGGAGGGGTCAAAGGAGTAACTTATTTCCACCCCGAACAATTAGTCGCTTCAGAGGAAAAAGAATTTAAATTAATCATTACAGGGTATGAAGAAATTGATAATGCAACACTTACCTCTAAAGATAAAACGACTATTTTTTATAACGCTGAAAAAATTGAGGTGCCATCCTCGGTTCAGTCTTTTATTTTAAAATTCGCATTATTAAATTATGAAAACATTAAAGACACTCGGTATGCTTATAAAGTAGATGAATTGGATAACGACTGGATCTTTCAGGAGGAAAACCAATTGAGGTTCAACCGTTTTCCTTACGGAAAATACAATTTGCGTTTAAAAGCCATTGATTATAGAGGAAATGAGTCTGAGGAAATGATTATTCCAATGACCATAAATGCACCGTTTTACAAAAAAACAGGATGGCAACTACTCGGGTTACTTTTTTTGTTTGGTTTGGGAGGTTTTTTGATTTGGCGGAGAACAATTTTTATAAGAAACAGAAATGAAGAATTAGAAAAAATTGTTACAAAACGTACACAAGAATTACAGACCTTAAATTCTACTAAAGATAGGCTTTTCGCTATTCTGGCTCATGATCTTCGCAATCCTGTTGTTGCATTTGAGGAGCTATCAGAAACAATTAATTACTTGCTCGGAAAAGGAGATCATGAGCAGGTAATGAAACTAGGTAAGCATATTGAAATTGAAGCTAAACAGCTGCACCACTTGATGGATAATTTACTCAATTGGGCACTTTCGCAGCGCGATGAATTGCCTATTAATATGAGTGAGTTTAGCGCAGCTGAATTTATTTCCAATATCTCTAAAGTTTACCAACATCTTGAAGAAAGAACTGGTGTGAAAATTATCACAGAAGCTACTCCTAATTTAAAAGTCGTCTCCGATAAAAGAATTCTTGAAATTGTATCAAGAAATATTGTAACTAATGCATTTAGATATACTCAGGCTGAAGGTTGGATAAAAATAAATGGATATCAAAAAGGTGATTATACATTTCTAGAGTTTAAGGATAATGGACAAGGCATGACAAAACGTGAATTAGAGAATTTATTCAACGTCACCGAGAAGTTTAAATCTAAAGGAAACATTGCAACTGTATCGTTAGGAATGCACCTTTGTAAAGAATTAATAGAACTTTTGGGAGGAGATATTTTTGCAGCGGCAGAACCTAATAAAGGTACGTATGTCACCATAAAACTACCTGTTAGTACATAACATATATGTTTTTAGCCAAAATTGACATTTTTTTTCCACCTTGCTCTTTACTCCAAGAATGAATTTTTAATTCCTTAATTCTATTGAACAAGCACCGAATTTTAATCGTAGAAGACAACTTTCTTTTTGCCACCAAATTGGAAAAAAACTTGACCGATTGGGGGCATAAAGTTTTGGGTATTTTAGAAAATGGTCAATCTGTGTTGACTTTTGTTGAGGAGGTAGTTCCATCCTTAATTCTAATGGATATAAACCTAAAAGGAGATTTGAATGGAGTCGAAATTGCCCAAAAAATTTCTGATAAAGAAATTCCAATTATCTTCATTACTGGAAGAACGGATGAGGAGACCTTCGAAGCTGCAAAGAGCTCATCGGCTATCAGCTATCTCGTTAAGCCTTTTGATTTACTTACTTTAAAAAGCTTGATTGAGTTTAATGCTTTTCCAAAACAAGATATTAATATTCAAAAAGTAGATGAGAAAAATATTTTCCTTAGAAAAAACAAGGAGCTGATTAAAGTTGACTACAATGAAATTCAATATCTAAAATCCGACCGAAATTATTGCGACATTATCACTACCAAAGGTTCTTTTGTCTTAAAAGTATCTCTCACAAAACTTATGGAACAGTTGTCAGACCCTCGTTTCATAAAATCACATCGAAGTTATTCTATTAACATAGATAAAGTCGCTGGATTACTCCTTTCTGACAATAAATTGAGAATTGGAGAAGCCTTGATTCCAATTGGCAGAAAATATCGAAAAGAAGTAGTTAAAAGAATCAACCAAGGTTAGGTGTTTTTAAACATTCACTGTTTAGCACTTTCCTTTGAAGACCATCCTCACTTGCTGGCAATACTTCTTATTTTATTTTGAATTTCCCTTTTTACAATCGGATGAAAAATGGTTCTTCTATGGTGTGTATTCTCCAGGGTAAATAATTCAATATCATTTGGACGAAGCGCCTTCAATTTTACAGAAGAATCATAAGGGAGCACCTCATCTACTGTTCCATGAAAAAGAGTAATTGGACACTTTACATTCATGATATTTTTATCATTTCTCAATTTATATTTCAACAAAAAATTGGGAATGAATTGAGCATATCGATTTTTTATATCAACGATACTATAGTAAGGTGCTATCAAAAATAAATAGGAAGGGTTATTTTCTGCCGCTACGCGTGTAGCCATACCTGAACCCATTGAATAACCAGCCACCACAATATCCTTTTCCTCATAATTCATTTTTAAAAAAGAATAAACTTGGTCTATATCAGCGTGCATTTGTTTTTCAGAATAAATTGCTCCTTCTGTTTTTCCATAACCTCGATAGTCGGGCATAAAAATATCATACCCCGTATCACCGAAAGCAGATAATGCTTGCCCTGTACATCTTCTGTTGCTCCCTCTATTCCCATGAAGGTAAAGAACCACTTTTTTTGATTCACCTCTTTTTATCCAAAGGCAATTCAAAGAAATATCATCAGAAACTGGAATCTCTACCTCCTCGCCAGTTCTAAAAGTATGGGTATCTGACAATTTATAAGGTCTGAATAGAAGCTTTTCCTGTGCAAAATATAAGCCCAGGCAAATCATAAAATACAATACAAAAAGGACAATCCCTATATTTTTCAACCAGTTCATTTTCTTATTCAAATTATGTGGGCACAAATATAAATACCTACTAAGACTTAATTTTTTAAAATTATTTGATTTAAAACACTATAATTAAAACTATTTGTTTTAATTTTGTTTTACCTAACACAATATAGTTTATTTTATTTATGACTTCAATTACTTATTCATCCCTTATATTTTCCTTTTTGAAAAGAAATTGGTTTCAAGTTTCGCTTGGAATCCTGGTATTATATGCGATTTTGAAAAAAGATCTAAGTTTTAGTGTAAACCTTGAATCTCCTCCTCCAATAGAGCAGACCGTCAAACAAAAACGCGAAAAGGTTATGACTGATTTGTTTACCGAAAATAATGCTAAAAATGATAACTTGAATATTTTACCTGGAGAGCCTTCTGGTTTTTCAAATAACCTTTCCACTATCAGTGAAGAGGATAAAGTAAAATACCTAAAACGATTTGCTCACGTAGCCATCAGCGAAAAAGAAAAATTCAATATTCCTGCTTCTGTGATTTTGGCCAGTGCGCTTTTACATAGCAGGGCTGGTACTTCAGATTTTTCAAAAAACGGGTTTAATCAATTTTCTATAAAGTGTGGAAATGAATGGTCTGGGCTGCGTAAACTAATTGATGGAAATTGTCTAAGAAAATATGAAAGTGCTTGGCTAAGTTTTAGAGATCATAGTCAGTACATTACCTCTGGAAAATTTGAAGTATTGCAACGACTGGGGTCTAAAGAATATAAAAAATGGAGTAAAGGATTGGAAGAGCTAAATTTTTCTAACGAAAAGAATTTATCTAATCAACTTATTTCAATTATTGAAAAGTATAAACTTTATGAAGTGGATTGATACAATGTGACAGATTCAAGAAATCTGTCACATCTTATTTTATTTCACTTTATCAATTTCCTTGTAAAGTCTTCTTGCAATAGTTGGAATTAAACCTGTTCCTTTTACCATTACAGATTTGTCTTGTTTATTATAAAAATCAAAAACAGGAGAGGTCTCAGACTTGAATACTTTAATTCTATTTCTAATAATTTTCTCATCAGTATCATCAGCACGACCAGAAGTTTTTCCTCTTTCTAAAAGTCGCTTCACAATCTCCTCATCATCTACATCCAATTGCAGCAATCGAGTAATTGTTTGTTTCTTACTTTTCAGTAATTTATCTAAAGCTTCTGCCTGCGCTACCGTTCTTGGAAAACCATCAAAAATATATCCTTTGACATCCGGATTAGCATCCACTTTATTTTTAAGCATACCGATGGTTACCTCATCAGGAACAAGCTGCCCCTTCTCAATATAGCTTTTTGCTTTCTGGCCAAGCGGCGTATCATTCCCCATTTCATACCTAAATAAATCACCAGTAGAGATATGCAACAAGCTATACCTCCTTACGAGGTTTTTTGCTTGTGTTCCTTTTCCAGAACCAGGAGGACCAAATAGTATCAGGTTAATCATTTTTGTTTAATTTTTGACATTCAAATAAGAGCAACACGAAGGTAATCAATAAAACAATTTGATAGCACACTACCAAAAAGTTTCTACAGATTCAAAAGTAATAATATTTTATAAAACATTGATAATCAATTATTTAGATTAAATCACAATATCCACTTACCAGTGTGTAAAAACTGTAGATTTAATACACAGTTTTCCACAGTTACTAAGATTTTCCACTTTTCTAATTTTGGTGATTTTCCAATTGTGAATTTCTCCTATACCTCATTTTAGTTTTCCATATCCCATTAAGATGTGGATTATTCTCCTATGATTTCAATATCAGTTTTCCACAAAATTGTGCATAACTATCATAATAGATTGATTTCAAATAGAATGTGCTGTGGGTAATTTTGTGAATCTACTCTCCTTCTGTTTAGTCTGAAACTAGTAACTCTTCTAAACCTCCGTTATCCACAAATTAACACCCTTAATGATAAGGCCTTTTTTTTTAAATTATTTAAAATGATTATTAACTATTAGTTAGTTTGTGAAAAGAGAAAACGAAAGAACTGAGTATGATTACTTTTGTTTTCGGTTTAATTGAAACAATTATTTGGTTTAAATTTAGAATATGAGTGAGCGCACAAAATATCCTTCTATAGTAAAGTGGTGGTTGATGATTGGCGTGTTTATGATTTTCATGCAAGTCGTGATTGGTGGCATTACTAGGTTAACAGGTTCAGGGCTTTCCATTACAAAATGGGAAATTGTTACGGGTACCTTTCCTCCAACAAATGAGGCAAGTTGGCAGCATGAGTTTAATTTGTATAAAGAAACCCCTCAGTATCAAAAAATCAATGAAGGAATGTCGATGAAGGATTTTAAGTTTATTTATTTCTGGGAATATTTTCATCGACTCTGGGCCCGTACAATGGGATTCGTTTTTGCGATCCCTTTCTTCATTTTTCTGGCTAAAGGATGGATCGATAAAAAGCTCAGAAATCAACTTTTGATTGTCGTTCTGTTAGCTGCTTTAGTGGCCTCTCTTGGATGGATTATGGTAGCAAGTGGTTTGGTGAATCGACCTTGGGTAAACGCTTACAAGTTGACGCTACATCTTTCAGCTGCTTTTGTTTGCTACGGGTATCTGTTATGGACAACTTTTGGAGCTTTTGGTTTTGAAAAAAATATCATTCGGAATACTCAGCTCAAAAAATGGAATGTCAATTTATTAATATTGGTCTCGTTGCAAATCGTTTTGGGCGGAATCATGTCGGGGATGAAAGCTGGATTAACGTATCCCACTTGGCCATTGATTGATGGGGGATTTATGCCTTCGATTCTTTTTGATGGTGCAAATTGGAATTGGGAAAATTTTAATAACTACGATAGCCATCCGTTTATGGCTGCTTTGATACAAACCTTACATCGTTCTGTAGCTTATATTTTGACCTTTGTAGGAATATGGTATTTCGTCAAAGCCTTAAAGGCTAACTATAGTAGCCTTTATAATAGATCCTTATATTTTTGGATAGTAACACTCTCTATTCAAGTCGTTTTAGGCATTCTGACACTCATTAATTGCATCGGTGTCATACCAGTAGGTTTAGGTGTCTTTCATCAAGCTGGGGCTTTATTTGTTCTTTCTGCTATTTTGTTTTTGAACTTTCAAAGTAGGCGAGAAATTTAATTTTTTAGAGATAAAATAACAGCTTTATTTTTAGAATCTGTAAAAGCAATATTTTTGCTTTCGCATTCGGATTTCCATTTATTTGAAGTCCAATAATTATTAGTATTGTCAGTTATAACTTCTTGAAAATCAATTACTTCTGATAGTTCTTGGATTTTGATTTTTGGATTGTTTCTTAGAATTAAATGATCGATTTTTGTGGGTAATTTTTCGTCACTTTCTAAGTTTGATTCTACTATCATCATCTTTTTATCATAGAACTGGATGAACGGTTTTTGCCAAATAAATACTCCGTTTTTGAAGTATTCCATTGTGTCAATATTTATAATAGTCACATCATTTATTCCTAAACTATTTCTATTTCCACTGGCTACAAATTCTATTTTCGAACTGTCAATAGTTGAGTTTATTAATGCGATTACTTTTTGATTATAGACAAAATCAATTAACGTATTTCCTTTCCCAGCATCGTAAACTGTAACCTGTTTAGTTTGATAGTTTTGGTATTGTTGAAAACTAAACCAGCAAGTTGTTGCAAATAATAAAATAGAAGTTGTTTTCAACCAAAAATCTTTCTTATACCTTATCCAGAAAATAGTACTCAGTAAAACTATATAAATAGCAATCAGCATTGGTGTGTCAATAGAAAGATTAGTAATTACGCCATACGGGATTTCTTGTACTAAATAGATAAATTTATTCAGCCAAGTTAAGATAAAGTCAAGTGTATATCCTACCCAGACAGCTATAGAAGGAACAGTGAACTCTAATAAGAATAGTAATACACCAAGGTATAAAATCAATCCAGCTGCAAAAACTACGATAAAACCAGTCAACCAGAAATATACAGGCACTCTTCCAAAATAATAGATGCTCAATGGAAAAACGGTGATTTGTGCGGCAATTCCTACAGCTGTTCCCTGCCAAATTTTGTACAACAGGTCATTTTCAGGTAAAAACCATCTTCGTATTTTTTCATAAAAAAATACAATTCCTAAAACAGCTAAATACGAGAGTTGAAAGCCCACTTGAAATAATTCATAAGGATCCCACATTAATATTAAAAATGCGGATGCGGCGATAGTATTATAAACAAATGACATTTGATTAGTGTATTTGCCATGTGCCACAATGGATAGCATGAGTGCTGCTCTGGCTACAGATGAAGATGCCCCAGTGATTAAGACAAAAGACCAAAGTCCAAAAAGAATGATGAATAGCTTGATGATATTTATTGACTGTTTATGTGATTTTATTTTGTCAAGTAAAAAAATGAGAATTGCATAAATAAAACCAACATGTAATCCAGAGACTGCTAAAACATGCATTGAGCCGGTATCAGCGTAAGCAGAGCGTATTTTTTTGTCTAAATCGTGCTTGTATCCCAAAATTAGCGCTGAGGATACAGGCAAATTGTCAATTTTTGAAAGATGCTTTTCAAGTACTGCTAAAAACTTCATTCTCAGCTTATATGCTGTCCAATATACAAATCCAATTTGCTCGGAATCTAATAATATATATTCATTTTGTTTTATAAAACACTGATAATAAATGTTTTGGAAACGTAAATATTTTTTATAATTAAAAGAATTTGGGTTTTTAGGTGGTTTTATCTTTTGAATTTTATTAGCTGGAATGGCTACTAAATCACCATAATTTAGCTGTTTTTTGGTGGAATCTGGCTGAATTAAAGCCTCTATAGAGCCCACAGATTTTATTTTTCGACCATCGGTACGTGCTGTTTCCTGTATATCAAGCTTTATTTTAGTCCATTTGCCATATTTTGGCAAATCTGACACGACTCCGATCAATAATTCAGATTTTTCATCACTTAAATGGTTGGCAAAAAAGTTTTTATGATTTGCTGAATTGGTGTACCAACATAAAATATACCCCAAACTCATAAATACTACGCATATAAAAAATCCATATAACCAACGGTATTGAAAGCTCTGTCTTGGAGTGGCCAGCCAACTACAAATCCCAAATGTCACTAATGTAAGGAGTAATAAAAATGAAATAGACGCGCCGTCGTAAATTCCACAAGCCAGAATTCCTGCGGCGAAGGGTAGCAATAGCCGAACCAACGGTTTGGTAGCCCAATTCATAGTTTTTCTGTAGTATGTTTGTTGCAAATATATTTAACATTAACTACACAGAAAACCTATTTTTATAAATTTTAGAATTTCGTTTTAACTTATATAAAAAAAAGAGCGTTCGGAATTCCGAACGCTCTTTTTGTGAAATGAAAAATCTATTCTATTCTACTCCGCCGAAAGGCTTTCGATGAGGAGTGAAACTTCGTTATTCAAAACTTCAATAAAACCTCCTGTTACTTGATAAATGATTTTTTTTCCAGGTTCTGCCATTTTTTTGATGTCACCTGAGTCATTATCATAGTATTCGTACTCACCTTTTGAGGTTACGATTTCTACTTTTCCTTTTTCCAAAGAAGAAACGATAGGAGCATGGTTTTTCAAAACCATAAATTGCCCATCTGTTCCAGGTACTTTTATAGAAATAATAGGACCTTCAAAAATTTTCTTATCTGGAGTCAGTACTGTAATATTCATAATAAATATTGTTTTGAGCTTTTTAAAAATTTAGGGCTTTAGGCTTCAACTGCTTCAGCCATTAATTTTTTTCCATGCTCAATCACTTCATCAATGCTACCTTTTAAGAAGAATGCAGCTTCTGGATATTGATCACATTCACCATCCATAATCATATTAAATCCTCTGATGGTTTCATCAATTGGAACTAACGCTCCCGGTACACCCGTAAATTGCTCTGCAACGTGGAATGGTTGCGACAAGAAACGTTGAACACGACGTGCTCTTTTTACCGCTAATTGATCTTCGTCACTCAATTCATCCATACCTAAAATTGCAATAATATCTTGCAGCTCATTGTATCTCTGCAATAGAATTTTTACTCTTTCTGCACAGTTATAATGTTCTTCACCAATAATTCTTGGATCCAAAATACGAGAAGTAGAATCCAATGGATCCACAGCAGGGTAGATACCCAATGCTGAAATCTTACGATTCAATACTGTTGTTGCATCCAAGTGAGCAAACGTTGTTGCTGGTGCAGGGTCAGTCAAATCATCCGCAGGTACATATACTGCTTGTACAGAAGTAATTGATCCTCGTTTTGTAGAGGTAATTCTTTCTTGCATCAATCCCATCTCAGTTGCCAAGGTTGGTTGGTAACCTACGGCTGATGGCATACGACCAAGTAGTGCTGATACCTCAGAACCTGCTTGTGTAAAACGGAAGATATTATCAACGAAGAAAAGGATATCACGACCACCAGTTGGGTCATTCAAATCTCCATCTCTATAATATTCTGCAATCGTCAAACCAGAAAGTGCTACACGTGCACGTGCTCCAGGAGGCTCATTCATCTGACCAAAAACGAAAGTTGCTTTTGATGTTTTCAGACCTTCCATATCAACTGCATCCAAATCCCAACCATCATTTTCCATAGAGTGCATGAATTTGTCTCCATAGTTAATGATACCTGCTTCCAACATCTCACGAAGCAAATCATTTCCTTCACGCGTTCTTTCACCTACACCTGCAAAAACAGAAATACCTTCGTATGCTTTTGCAATATTATTAATCAACTCTTGGATCAAAACGGTTTTACCTACACCAGCACCACCGAATAATCCAATTTTTCCACCTTTCAAATAAGGCTCAATTAGATCAATTACTTTGATACCTGTATAAAGTACTTCTTCATCCGTTGCCAAATCTTCATAGATAGGTGGCTTACGGTGAATAGCCATTGTTTCTTCAGACTTCACTGCTGGAAGACCATCAATTGGCTCTCCAACTACGTTGAATAATCGACCTTTAATTGCTTCACCAATTGGCATTGCAATTCCTTTACCTGTATCAACAACTTCCATTCCTCTCACCAAACCTTCAGATGAGTCCATCGCTACTGCGCGTACACTATCTTCACCAAGGTGTTGCTGAACTTCCATTACCAGTTTTTCGCCACTTGGTCGGGTTAGTTCCAGTGCATTATAAATTTCAGGTAATTTTGAATTTTCACCTGCAAAACTTACATCCACAACTGGCCCAATAACTTGTTTGATTCGACCTACATTTGCCATAAGAGTAGAATTTATTTTTGTAGAATTTTTTCAGTTAAGACATGCCCTTGAAAAGGCGGCGCAAAGGTAGGCTTTTGTATCCGTTTGCCAAAGAAA
>CALDSS010000028.1 GCA_937924495.1 uncultured Saprospiraceae bacterium | reverse complement strand
CATGATTTTTAGATTTTTTGAAGAATGAAAATATAACTTTTTATTTTTTGTCTGAATCAGGATTTTCAGAATTATAGGATTCACAGGATTTTGATCGAAGCCTTTGTTGATACATCGAATGATAGATTTCTATTGGTATTCCAAAGTAAAGATTATTTTCAATCTTAAATTAGAATTACTAAGTGTAATCCTGAAAATTTTAAAATCCTGTGAATCCTGATTCAGACAAATGAGCAAAATTCAGACAAAAGAAAAAGTTTACAACTCCTTCGCCAAAAAACGTCCCGTATGACTTCCTTTCGTTTTCGCTACCTTTTCAGGTTTGCCCTGTACCACAATCGTACCACCGCCCGAGCCACCTTCTGGCCCAATGTCCACGATATAATCTGCCACTTTGATAACGTCCATGGTGTGTTCAATGACGACGACGGTATTGCCTTTATCTACCAATTTTTGAAGCACGTCAAGTAAATGTTGAATATCTTCAAAATGCAAACCCGTGGTGGGTTCATCGAGAATGTAAATCGTATTCCCTGTGTCACGTTTAGAAAGTTCTTCGGAGAGTTTGACGCGTTGCGCTTCTCCTCCAGATAGGGTAGTGGCTTGTTGCCCGAGGGTGATGTAGCCGAGCCCAACACTTTGCAGTGTTTTCAATCTTCTAAAAATATTTGGAACAGGTTCGAAGAATTCAACGGCTTCTTCCACAGTCATTTCGAGGACGTCTCCGATGGATTTTCCTTTGTACATTATTTCGAGGGTTTCGCGATTGTAGCGCTTGCCAAAACAAGTTTCGCATTCGACATGTACGTCAGGGAGGAAGTTCATTTCAATGGTACGCATGCCGCTGCCTTGGCAAACTTCACAACGCCCACCTTTTACATTAAAACTAAAACGCCCCGGTTTGTAACCTCTGATTTTAGACTCAGGTAGCATTGTGAATAACTTTCGGATATTCGTAAACATACCCGTGTAAGTTGCTGGATTGGAGCGGGGTGTTCGACCAATTGGGGACTGATCAATTTCGATTACTTTGTCTACTTTTTCCAAGCCTTCAAATGAGGTGTAGGGCATTGGACGTTTCAAACTTTTATAAAAATGCTGGCGCAAAATAGGGTAGAGCGTTTCATTAATGAGCGTCGATTTTCCACTACCACTCACCCCTGTGACACAAGTCAATGTGCCGAGGGGAATTTTTAAGTTTACATTTTTTAGGTTGTTGCCAGTCGCTCCTTTTAGTACCAACCATTCTCCATTTCCTTTTCTTCTTTTTTTAGGAACTTCTATTTTTTTACGGTTGGAAAGGTATTGAGAGGTTAGCGTGTCTTTGTCAATAAATGTTTCGGGCTTGCCGGCAGCAACCATGTGTCCACCATGCTTACCTGCACCGGGGCCGAGGTCAATCAAATAGTCGCTGGCCATCATGATGTCTTTGTCGTGTTCGACGACGATGACGGTGTTGCCGATTTCTGCCAATTGGCGCAGTGCTTCAATCAATCGTTCATTATCACGTTGGTGTAAACCGATACTTGGCTCATCCAAAATATAAGTGATACCCGTCAGTTGCGAACCAATCTGAGTGGCTAAACGAATCCGTTGTGCCTCCCCTCCTGAGAGTGTTCGAGCTGGACGATTCAAGGATAAATAATCTAAACCAACGTGCAGTAAAAACTTGAGTCGCAAACGAATTTCTTTCAAAACATCTTTGGCGATGATGTTTTGTTTTTCACTCAAATGTTTCTCTACGCCTTCGAACCATTGGTATATTTCTCTCAAATCCATCTCTGCTAATTCAGAGATATTTTTATCATGAATTTTGTAATGGAGGGATTCAATTTTTAAGCGACCACCTTTGCAGGTTGGGCAGGTATCTATCATCAAAAATTCCTCTGCCCATTGTCTGATTTTTTCGGAGGTTGTTTCTTTATACCATTTGATGAGCATGCTCAAAAGGCCGTTTTCCCATAAGTTGAAAACATGATCACTCACCATGCTTTTCATCCACTTTTGATTGCCCGGAGCAATCGAGCCACCATGCAAAATGATTTTCAACGCTTCTTCTGGAATGTCTTTTATAGGCGTTGAAAAAGTGAACTTGAACTGTTTTGCAATCGCTCTCAATTGTTTGAATGTCCAATTATCTCGCACTTCGCCGAAAGGCACAATTCCTTGATCGTTGATGGATTTAGTGTCATCTGGGATCACTTTGTCCATATCAATTTGATTGACAAAACCGAGTCCCGTGCAATTTTTGCAGGAACCATAAGGGGAGTTGAAAGAGAACGTATTAGGAGAAGGTTCTTCGTAAGAAAGACCTGTTTCTGGATCCATCAACGTTCGGGAATATCCTCTCACTTCGTTGCTATCTGCGTCTTGGATGAGGATGATTCCGTTGCCCATTTTTAATGCCAGTGCCATCGAATCACGCAAACGATCCTTACGATCTTTGGTCATTTTTATTCTATCAACGACGACTTCAATATCATGAATTTTGTAGCGATCGAGTTGCATGCCTGGTTTCAAATCAACTACTACACCATCGACGCGCATTTTGGTGTAACCTTGTTTTCTGGTTTGTTCAAACAATTCGCGATAGTGTCCTTTTCTACCTCTGATGAGCGGCGCGAGTAGGTGTATTTTTTTATTTTGGAAAGTTTTAAAAATGGTATCAATCATTTGCTCTTCGGTGTAGCGCACCATCTTTTTTCCAGTCTTGTAGGAGAAGGCTTCTCCTGCACGAGCAAAAAGCAAACGCATAAAGTCATACACTTCTGTAATAGTGCCAACAGTAGAGCGAGGGTTGCGACCTGTCGTTTTTTGTTCTATAGAAATTACTGGACTTAATCCCTTGATTTGCTCCACATCGGGTCGTTCCATACTACCAATAAATTGGCGGGCATAGCTGGAAAATGTTTCCATATATCGGCGCTGACCTTCTGCATATATAGTATCGAAGGCCAAGGATGATTTACCACTGCCACTAATGCCTGTGATGACCACCAATTGATTGCGCGGAATTTTAACATTGATGTCTTGAAGGTTGTGCTCTTTAGCACCAGTTACTTCAATATATTCTTGCTCGTGGGCGAGTTTGTCCATAGTAAAAGTATTTATTCAGTTTGGTGTCTCATGAGCGTTTGTTTTGAATGAAAATTTTGTTTCCATTTTAGCAGAGACCGCAATGATCATTTGGTTTCTGAACTGTTCTTCAAATAGGGACAAAATTAAAATCAAACAGTTTAACGCTATAAGCAATTGACATCTGTTATCGTTAAAAAAAATCGTTCAATTTGATCTTAATCCTAATTCAGAAATACGAATATTTTGTATTTGCTATAATCGGCTAAGGTAGCCAAACTGGTTTTTTTTGAACTACTTATCTTATTTTTTTATCAAGAAAAAGAATCTTGAAAATGTTTAGGGAAGTTCAATAGCGGTTGTTTTAAAATATTTTGAAGTTGGTGTTATGTTGCGCTGTGTAACCCTCTGCAGCACACTCAATGGGGATCAAACAGAGATGGTAAAAGTAAATTTTTTGCAAACTTTGAATACGCTAAAAAAAATGGCTTCATTGTTGCTTTACCCCTATCCGTATATTTAAACAGACAAAATATAATCTCAACTAAGTATTTTCAAGAGCCTCCAAATATTGGGGGCTTTTTGCTTTTTAAAAGCTGTGCCATTAAATAAACTAAGAACGAAAAAAAATGAGCGATAATGAGTGCAAACTCAATAGTTGTTCGATAAAGTTTTCGCTTGCTAGCTTTTACCATTCTTTTTTTTTCGAAGGTGATTTTCTGTTGCCCGTATGTATCGGGCATTGGATAGCTTTTATCTTCAAATTTCCATCTGTTCTTTTCGCGAAGCGCCCTATTGTTTTTTAGATTAACATAAAATTTTTTAAAAAAAGAAAGCCCTCGCATTGCTGTGCGAGGGCTTTCAAAATTGTAAGTAATCTCATGAATTATGTTACCTCTTTTGTAGTCTTAAAGTGCTTACAATTTTTTGCTTAGTATCGGTCATTTGGATTAAGTACATTCCATTTGGCAAATCGCTGATGTCATATTTTACACCACTTTCTGCTTTGAAATTTCTCATTTCTTTTCCTAGTAGATTGAAAATAGTTAGTTGTGAAATACCTTCAATATTGGAAAGGCCAAAGAAATTGGCGGTTGGGTTTGGGTAGATAGAAACCTTTGGAGGATCATCATTCCAAGTTGGTACTCCATTTCCTGCAAAGGAAAAAAGAGAGAAGGTTAGAAAAGAAAATAACAGTAGAGTTTTAGCCATATATTAAAATGTAATCGGATGTTCTATGTATGTGATACCGATAAAGTTAAGAAAATAAATCTCCTGTCTCAAGTATTGATTCATCTTTTAGTCTAAATTAACAAATCGCAGTTTTGGGAAGTGAATTTCAAGGTTAAAAAACAAATTATTTAAATAAAAATATGTTTATCAAAAATTAGCCCTTTTTCGGAACAATTTAAGCAATCTTGCAACTGTAACTCATTGATTACGAGGGAAAAATATCAAAGAAATTCAAGTTTTGTTTTCAATTGAAAAAATAAATTGCGACATTTGCTGTCCTTTTTGACCACCGCGACTATTTTTTTCATAACTCGTTCAAAATCAACTATATAGCAATGAGAAAGTCAGACCTTGTAGCTGCAATTTCCGAAAAAACTGGCGTCCCTAAGGTTGACGTATTAGTTACACTAGAAAGTTTCTTCTCAGAAGTAAAAGATACTCTGTCAAGTGGTGAAAATGTTTATGTCAGAGGATTTGGTTCTTTTGTCATAAAAAAGAGAGCGAAGAAGGTGGGGAGACATATTAAACAAGGTAAATCAGTTGTGATACCTGAGCACTATGTTCCTTCCTTTAAGCCTGCAAAAGTATTTGTCGATCATGTAAAGGAAAATGTTCACGCACTTCCAAAAGACAATGAATAAATATAAAATTGCATGACTAAGCTTCAAACGATAATTTGTGTAGGTTCAATTTTGCTGCTTTTTGTCATGTATTTTGGATGTGAAACGACACCTCCAACGCAAAAACAAATTGAAAAGGAAAGGGCTTTGACTTCTCAGAGTTCAAATATTGGAGCGCTTGAGAAAGAAGCAAAGCGTAATTTGAGTCCCGATGATGCTAATATGATATTAGCGATAGAAAAAGAAATTGAAGGAGTGGATTCGTTATCTAAGATTCCTGTCTTGAAAAAACTCTCAAGTGAGTGGTATCGAATAGGAAGGCCTGATATAGCAGGATACTATGCCGAAGAAGTTGCGAATATAGACGGACAAGAGGAGGCATATTCGATAGCAGGAACAACTTACGCCATTTGTGTGCAGCGAATTGAAGAACAGAAAATAAAGGATTTCTGTACGGAACGAGCCGTGAAGGTTTTTGAGGATGCAATTTCATTAAATCCAGAGAATACAACTAATCGAGTCAACCTGGCGTTATGTTATACAGAAAATCCACCAGAAAAAAATCCTATGAAAGGAATTTTGATGTTGGTAGATTTAGTGAAAAAATACCCTGATAATCCGTTGGTGTTAAGTAACCTCGGACGATTGGCTATCAAAACAGGTCAGTGGGAAAAAGCAAAAGAGCGATTGGAAAAAGCCTACTCGATAGAACCAGAAAATAAGGAAATAATATGCCTTTTGGCACAGACATATAGAGGATTGAATGACGAGGAGCAGGCCACAAAATTTGATAACATCTGTGGCAATTTGAACTAATTAATTTTAAAATTTAAAAAAAAGTAATCGCGTATGCCTTGCGGAAAAAAGAGAAAGCGTCATAAAATTGCGACGCACAAAAGAAAGAAGAGACTTAGAAAGAACAGACATAAGAAGAAGAAATAATTAAGTGCTTTTTCTGATGAAAATCAGAAAAACCTAAGAACAATACTTCGGGAAACTATCTCATTTGAGATAGTTTCCCACCCTTTTTTTATAAAAAAGAAATCGGATCCGCAGAATAGGAAACTGCACCCCTGTATGTAAGCAAGTAAAATCAACTTGAAAATCAACCTTGAATACCCAGACCAAATCGAAAAGAAAATCCAGTTGAAGATGTAGAACTATGATGCTGGAAAATCCCATCCTTTAAAATTCAATATATCCTAATCCGAATTACTTTTTCTCTGATAAAAAGGACTTTTATTGTGTGCACTTAGATTTACTCACGAAGTTGTTCGTTTTGGACAACTTCTAAATATCTAAGCAGTGGAAAAAGAATTAGTCATTAATTCCACGCCTACAGAAGTTGAGATAGCCCTCCTTGAAAGAGGAAAGCTAGCCGAACTACACTACCAGAAAACGAATGAAAAATTTTCAGTAGGCGATATTTTTCTCGGACGAATCAAAAAATTGATGCCGGGGCTCAATGCAGCATTTGTGGACATTGGGCATAAGAAAGACGCATTTCTTCATTATACCGATCTTGGACCAAAATTGCGTTCTTTGGCCAAATACAGTAACGGCGCTGTCAATGGATCTATCAACTCTCATCTGCTCGATAACTTCAAGCTCGAACCAGAAATCATTAAAACTGGAAAAGTAGATCAGGTACTTGATAAAAAACAGCAGATTTTACTTCAAATTTTAAAGGAACCAATCTCTACCAAAGGGCCGAGGCTAACCTGTGAAATCACCATTCCAGGTCGTTTTATGGTACTTACTCCTTTCAATGATGTAATTGCTGTTTCTAAAAAAATAGCGAATCCTGATGAGCGCAAGCGATTGCAAGTTCTAATTGAAAGCATCAAGCCTAAAAACTTTGGGGTAATTGCGAGAACAGCTGCTGAGGGAAGAAAAGTTGCGGAGCTACATGAAGAACTAAGTGGACTGATTGGAAAGTGGGAAAGCATTTACAAGCAATTGAATAATGCAAAAGCACCCGTTAAGTTGCTGAGCGAATTAGATAAGACTTCAAGCATTTTGCGTGATTTGCTAACTGATCAGTTCAGTAAAATCACCGTTGATGACAAGCAGCTTTATGGGAGTATCAAGGATTACCTAAGATCAATTGCGCCTAATCAAACAAAGATTGTAAACCACTATAAAGGAGGAAAACCAATTTTCGAGGCCACAGGCATAAATCGTCAAATTAAATCTTCGTTTGGGAAAACGGCCACCATGAGTAGCGGTGCTTATTTGGTCATTGAGTCCACGGAAGCGATGCATGTGATTGATGTAAATAGTGGCCATAAAATGCCAAGTACGGATCAAGCTGAGGCAATATTGAATGTGAACCTTGAATCGGCAGCTGAAATCGCTCGTCAATTGCGGTTGCGTGATATTGGTGGATTGATTATCATCGATTTTATTGATATGCGCGTCAATGAACACCGAAAGCAGTTGCAAAAGGCAATGAAGGAGTTCATGAAAAAGGATAGGGCACAACATACCATTTTGCCGTTGAGTAAATTTGGGTTGATGCAAATTACGCGTCAACGTGTGCGGCCTGCCGTAAAAATCAATACTTCCGAAAAATGCCCGACCTGTAATGGTTCAGGAAAAATAAATGCTTCCATTTTGTTGATGGAAGATATCGAGCGCGATTTAGATTTTATATACCAATCACGTCCGAACTCAAAAATCTCTTTAAAAACGCATCCGTATGTTGCTGCATTTTTGAAGAAAGGATTTCCGAGTATTCAGATGAGGTGGTTGCGAAAGTATTATAAGTGGATCTCAATTTCGGAGAGCCCTAACTACCATCTTAATAACTATAAGTTTTATGATGGAAATCAAGACGAAATTCGATTCAATTAAACGCTTTTTATTTTACCAGGGGTAATGAATGAATTTCGCAGAAACCCAGAAAGTCTTCAACGATTTTCTGGGTTTCTTTTTTTGCAGAGAACATACCCATGTGCCCAACTTTATCCATAATGTGAACAGAACCAAGCGAAGGCATTTCTACTTGTTTGACAATCAAATCATAGGGCGCAGTTTGCTCCAACTTTCCAATAATCATCAAAACAGGACAAGCCAATTCTTTTAAAATGGCTGTATTGTCCGCTCGCTCCGACATGGCAATTTGGCCATTGATAAAACCTTGCTTTGGTGAGGTGCTCGCCTGATAAACCAACTTCCCAACGAGGTAGTGATTGTTTTTATAAAAGTCAGGTTTGAATAAAAGAGGAATCAATTGCTTGGCATATAATTCATGTCCATTTTGTTGAATGAAGTCAACACTTTTCAAGCGCTTCTTTTTGATTTCGGGACTATCAGCATAAGGATGGGAATGGAAAAGACCAAAACCGAGGAGCTTCTTACTTTCTGTTTTTGCTAATTCTAACCCTACATACCCGCCCATGGAGTGGGCAATGTAAATGTATTTTTTGATGCCTAATTTTTTCAAAACAGCAATCACCACTTCCGCCATTTCAGCGATACTAACTTTCTGGTTTATTTCTGATTTTCCAAAACCAGGCAAGTCGATTTTGATGATTCGGTAGTCTTCCTCAAATGGTTCGATGAATTCATTCCACATGGTCATGTCTTCACAATAGCCGTGAACAAAAACAACGGGAGTGCCATCTTGGCCGTTATCTGAGAAAGCGATTTTTTGATTTTGAAATTCGATGAATTCCATTTATTTAGCAGGTAAGTTTGTTAATAATTTTGGAGAGGCTTTCGTCATAGATGGGCGCAAATGTACTCCAATCATACCTTGCCACAAAATCATTGACTACTGAAAATTGAGGAAATTTTTGAATAGCCGATTTTAATTTTTGGTAAAATTCTTCCTCGGTATCATAAAGCATTTCTGATTGAAATTTTTGAGGAATATGTTCTGGAAAAGCTAACCGATTGGGAAATATAGGATGGCAGCCACAGTATATTGCCTCGACCACACTTCCTCCAAAAAAATCTTGATTACTGGTGACGGGAAGAATGTCTGCTCGGTGCAACCATTTTTTGTATTCATCGAAGCTCTCTGCATAGCCCCAGTGGAGTATTTTATCTTTCAGTTTTTCTTTCGCTTTCGCGAAAATGGGAGGACTGTTTTTGTAAGATTCGCCAAGTGCAATCAATTGAAAATCTATTTGCTCTTCAGTTAATTTGAAAAGTGTTTCAAAAAAAGTCTCTGGATTTTTATCGTATTCCCAGCGGTGGTTCCATAAAAGTACTGGCACGACTTTCCCCTGTGGTGGGACGACTTCAAGTCGTGCCACCACTTGCTCTGAATCGAACGAAAGTGATGGGACGGCCTTGAGTCGTGCCATCATGGGGTCAAGCCGCTTCAAATCCATTCCCAAATAAAGCACTTCACTTTTTGCAGCAATCCTATCCACGTTTTCTAAACCTTTGAAATCAGGAAACTTTCTCAAAAAACCGGGAAGGGTCGTAAGGAAAGATTGTTTGTGAAATTCAGAATTGAAGAACACTTTATCTGCCGCCAAAGCAGAGGTGTAATTCATGAATCCATAATGATGATCCCGTTTCAGCGGCACATCCTCATCAGTCGGAGACCAAGGGTAGGTGATTTGATTTTCATGAAAATAAATGGCTGTTGGAATACCTGCACTCTTTTTCCGCGAAAGCGACAGAAAGGTAGGCAAGTCCAACATATCAGTTGCCAAAATCAGATCAGGTGGAACCTCTGATTTTAAAAATTGATTGGCTAATTCCACTGCTCCTCCTGCCATGCGCCACTTCCAAAATTTACCGGGTAGGGTCAGTAGTTGCACCTCGTGTTGGCTGTGCTGTTGGTAGCCTTCTGCCCATTGTTGGTGGCTGCCGCTGTGGAAGGGGGAGATGAGGAGGATTTGCAT
>CALDSS010000027.1 GCA_937924495.1 uncultured Saprospiraceae bacterium | reverse complement strand
CATTATAAATTTACGGAAGAAGAAAAACTGGAAGGCAGAACAAGGCTTCTACTGGCAAAAAATTGGGCTTATTTTAATAACGCCAATTTTTATGATGCCTTCAAAACGACCCTATTGATTGATTCTTTGACCAATGAATTGGTCACTCTGAGAGATTCGATTGATGACTTTACGCACATCAATTACCTGAACGGAAATACCATTCGAGCAGCTATTTATTCGCACCAAGAACAATATTATAAAAGTCAAAGAGAACTTGAAAACTCCATTAAAATTTGCAAACAACTGGAGAACAAAACCAAACTCGGTGCTACCCTCAATAATCTTGGAATTGTGCTAATGCTTCAAGAAAAATACGAAGAAGCAGAAGCAGCCATGTTGACTGCTGATTCCATTTATACAGCTAAGGATAGCAAGTGGGATTTGGCACATTGCAAACTTTTAAGAATCGATTTATACCAAAAAAGTGGTCAATGGCAAAAGGGATATGACTTGTTTGAAAGAGATGGACATTACGTGAAAAATGAATTGCCATCCAGAACCAACAATTTGAATGCCTATGCAGCAGCCATTGCACATGAGCTGGGTTACAAAACAAAATCAGATTCACTTATTGCGCTTTGCTTATCCACAATTGATGAGATAAGCGAACCTGCGGCTATTGCAGAAAGCAAAGAGGTCATTGCTGGAATTTTCAAAAAACAAGAAAGATTTGAAGAAGCGCTCAATCTTTACGACGAGTCAGAGGAAGACCTAGACAGTACGAACGAAAGTTTACAATCCAAAGAACTTTTTGAGTTGCAGGAAAAATATGATCAATCAAAATTTATCCAACCAGAAAAAAATAGTAGTAAAGCCTGGTGGCTTCTACTGGGATTGATTCCTTTGGGGATTCTATTTTTCGTGTTTAAAAGAAAACCAGAACCTGTTGAGCCTACTTCGCACACCCTCGAAATCGCTTGGAAAGACGAATCCTTAGTGGAGCAAAAAGACCCATTTGTGGAACGTTTTATCGAATTGGTTCAAAACCAAATGGAAGATGGAAATGTCTCGGTCGATGGTATTTCGGAGCAAATGAAAATCAGTCGAGTACAACTTTTCAAAAAGATAAAAGCGATTACTGGCAAGTCGCCTTCTCAAGTGATTCGTCAAATTAGGTTGGAAACTGCAGAGCGATTACTGGTAGAAAACAACGCCACTGTTTCTGAAATTGCCTACCGTGTTGGCTTTTCAAGTCCTAACAATTTCAGTAGATCGTTTAAAGATTATTTTGGAGAGACACCTAAAAATTATCAGGCGAAGAAGTTGGGATAAAAAATGAATATGAGCATTTCTAAAATTGTTATTTTTTTGTTGAAAAATTTTCTATCTCTTTTTGCTTTGCCCATTCTGAATAATCGAAAAACAAAAATTCATTATAAAAATTAGATCCACTTTTTAATTCCTCAAGTTTGGATATTAATTTTTCAAAATGATAGTTCATACGGTGAGGAGTTTTCAATCCACTTTTGAAAAACCTCAAAAAGGTTTTGGTTAAATCGTTTTGGATTTTATGTCGGTTAAAGATTTTAGCAGCAGACATCACTTCGGAAGAAATCATCTCCTTCCATCCTAACTCGAAATAAATCATCAATAGAAAAAAGCGACTTGGAATTAGCAGATAATCCATAATTCCCGATTTCATCAAATCATTCAGAACTTCAATTCCTTTTTCAAATTCCTTTAAAACAAAACACCCTCGAAGGGTCAGAATTGATAAATAGTTACGCTGCGTCTCTCCCATTCTATCTCTTTCATTTTTTAAAAGTGGAACTGCTTCTTCAATTAATTTTTTAGTCCCTTTTAAATCATTTGTTACGTGATACAAATCAAGCGTCCTCGCCAATCTGATAAATGAAATGTGCAATTTGTCCAACTTAGGATCAGACTCCATACATTTTAGTTTTTCAAGCATTTTTTCGAATCCTTTTTCATCTCCAATTTTTGCAGAGCAGTAAAGATAATTGCTGATACCAATTAATAATTTTGATTTTTTGAAAATTAACTCATTAGCCTCCATCAATTGAATAGTTTTCAAATTCGTTTTTTGAGACTCTTTTACATCTTTCAGTAAATATGACTGCATCGACTTTATGTATAGCCAATGCCCCATTGCTTTTACACTAAAAGCATTGTTTTTTTCTTTAATTAAATCATTCTGAAAATAGTAATGATGGTCCTCCTTACTCAAATTTTCCATATCAGAAAATTGTAATTCTCGAATCTGCTCACGAAGCAATCGCAACTGATTAAGGTTTTCTATTTTATGAGTGATAGCTTTTCTTTCTTTTTGCAAGGCAGAAAGTTGTTTGGTAAATCCAGTGATCCCAACCTTGAAAAGAATTTCCTCTTCCAATTGAATAAGCTTCAGAATTGTAGAAAAGTCCTCTACCTGATTTGCAATTTTCTTTGCCTTATTCAACACCTTAAGTCCTTGTTTTTGAAATCCTCTTTCAATTAATAACTCAACAAACAAAATAGATTTTTGAAGCTTCATCCCCTTCGAGCTATCTAAATGATAATTCGTTAGGCTCTTCAAAATCTGACCTTGTAAATAGTTGATCTCTGAACTCCAATTTTTTAAAATAGAATGGTTTTTAAAATTTTCCTTTAAGGAATCAGCATCATACTGCTCTTGTTCTAAAAATTTATCAAACAGCAAAAGATAATTCTTTCCATCTTCTTGTCCATACATTTTTGAAAAACGCCTAAAGTACGCTCGCTCACGCATTGTCATTGACTTTACAAACCTATGGACAAATCCACTCATCTAAATTCCATTTTTAAAACAGATAATTAAATCAAAATTGAACAATATTTTGCATAATCAGACAAAATAAGACAAAATAAGACAAAAATCATTCAAAAATGACTAAAATAAAAAATCACAATTTACTTCTCAATTCCATTTTATTTAAAATTTGTCTTAAAATTTTAGACATAAAAAAGTTAACTTTAGGAACAAAATTCTAACTAATTCAAAATTTCAGATTATGATTAAAAAATTTACTTCTCTTTTTTGTGGATTATTAATGTCTTCAATACTATTGGCTCAATTGCCATCAGGTAGCATTGCTCCTGACTTTACGGCCACTGATATTAATGGAAAAACCTGGAACCTATACGAAATTCTCGATTCTGGGAAATCCGTTGTTTTAGATATCTCAGCGACTTGGTGTGGCCCATGTTGGAATTATCATACAAGCGGCACCTTAGATAGACTTCATGAAATGTATGGCCCAGATGGAACAAATGAAATGGTAGTCATAATGATTGAAGGCGATAGCAATACTCCTGTAGAATGTCTTTATGGAGATTGTGCAAATACGCTGGGCGACTGGACAGATGGCGTTCATTATCCGATCATTGATAATGCCGATATTGCGGACGCATATGAAATCACCTACTACCCTACGCTTTATCATATATGTCAGAATAGAATCGTGACTGAATTTGAACAGGTTGGAGAAAATGAAATTTATGCTTTAAACGACGATTGTGCACCAGCATTTGGTGACAACAATATGGGGATTTTGAAATACACAGGTGAAGAAGGAAAGTTCTGTGGAACTGGAACTTTCACCCCTTCCGTTTTGCTTCAAAATTTAGGAACCCAAAGTATCACTGAATCAGAATTAGAACTAAGCATTGATGGGATGGTTGTTGAAACCAAAAGTTGGACTGGTGATTTATCAACTTTCCAAACTGCTAACATCACTTTTGACGAGGTAATGGTTTCTAAATCTACTGATTTTGAAATTGAAGTCGTTTCTGTAAACGGAATGAACGATGAAGACAAATCTAACAATCAAGTATCGGCTTCTACTCAACTTGTATTAGACGCGCAAGACAACTTCATCACCTTGGAACTACTAACTGATGATTTTGCAGAAGAAACTTATTGGGAAATTTTAGACGAAAATGGAAATGCATTTTATACAGGTGGAAACGCTCAAGTTGTAGGGGGAACAAATAATTTCTCTAACTTAGAAACTGCTACTTTGCATACCTCAAAATTACCTATTCCTAACGATGGTTGTTTTGAATTTAGAATTTATGATGCTTATGGCGATGGAATCTTTTCCCAAGATTTTGGTCAAGGTTATTATAAATTAATTGATTCAGATGGAACTGTTTTATTCGAAGGCGGTGAGTTTGAAGAAGTAGATGTTCAACCTTTTGGAATGCAATCGGGTGGAAAAGCAGTAAATGACAATGCCACAATTGTAGACTATAGTGGGGAGTCAGGTAACTTCTGTTTTGATGCCAATTACAATCCAGAAATTACTATTCAAAATGTAGGAACAAACGAAATAACTTCTTTGCAAATTGACGTTTCCACAATTGGAGGATTACAATATACTTATGACTGGTCTGGAAGTATTGCATCCGGAGGATATGGATTCCTCTCTGACCTTCCAGAAGTAAAAATTGATCAAAGCAGTCCAGTATTTTTTGCTATCAAATCTGTAAATGGAGCAGAGGACACGAATGACTATAAAAATTTATTCCTTACTTCTTTTGATAGAAGAAATGCAAAAACTACTACACTTGATTTAGAAATGCAACTTGATGAATTTGGGTATGAAGCTTATTGGGAATTAGTTAGTTCTTCAGGACAAGTGGTGGCAACTGGAGGAAATGAGGTTGTTCGTGATAGCGGAGGCGGAGCTCAAGTAGCTACCCAAAATGACCCTGGAGCTTATGGAGTAGAGCAATTAGTAAGAGAAACAATTACACTACCAAACACCACTGACTGTTACACCTTCAGATTAATGGATGATTGGGGTGACGGAATGGCCAATTTGAACATTGAAACTTATTTCTCTTTGACAGATGATCAAGGAAATTCAGTTTATGATAGTGAGAGCCTGTTAATTAGTTATACAGAATTAGACAACCCAATTGGCATTGAAGGAGTATCTTCAATTGTCGAATTGGAGGAGATAAAAGAACTCGTTTTATTTCCAAATCCATCTTCAAACGAAATAACTATTGATTTTGAAACGACTGAATCATTACCGATTGAAATAGCTATTTTCAATATGGTTGGCAAGAAAATCAGAACGGTTGAAAGTCAAACTTATCCTATTGGAAATCAACGTGTAACTACAAACATTAATGATTTACCAAATGGAATGTACTATATCCAAATGGCGAATGAGTCTGGTAAATTAATTGAGAAATTTACTGTTTTACACTAATCAATAAATCGAAATATAGACGCAGGAAAATCCGTTTTCCTGCGTCATTTTTTGAAAAAAGTATAAATCATGAAAGAAAAATTACTGATCATTTGCTTAGGAATAATTTTTCAACTCCCCCACACTACAGCTCAGATTGAAATAGAAAACGACACTATTATTTCAGCAATTATGGATTTGGAAGACGTAGTTTGTAAAAACAAATTCACAAACAAAATACCTCAACTCAGAAATTTTAAATGGACAAGAAATGTAATCGAAATCACTGATGGTTGGGAAAGTGCAGTTTGTGATCAAGCTCAATGTTACATTCCATCTGTCGGCGAACGAGAGATTGAAGTCGGACCTAATGCTTCCTCTGTTTTAGATGTACATGTTTACACCTATGGACAATACTCTGGTTATGCATTGATTGAAATGAAGGTAGCTTATGCTTCCGATCCCAACACCAATGCATTTGCTTATTATATTTTTGATTCTGAACTTTCTTCAACCAAGGAGTTGTCTCAATTTCAGATTGAAGTCTATCCCAACCCAAGTGCAGGCTTGTTTACCGTTGAAGATCCTACTCAGATCATTCACTCACTTAGAGTTTTTGATTTGGCAGGAAAACAGTTGATGAACTTAGAAAAAGGTGAGCGTCAATGGATTAACCTTTCCAAACTGGATGCAGGAAATTATTGGATTCAAATGATGGATAAAAATGGTTCTGCTTTGGGAACCAAAATGATTTCTAAAATATAAAAAAAAATCAGGAGCTGGCATAACACCAGCTCCTGAAAGTAAACTCGTCGATTCGGGATTCGACTTTAATACATTGGGAAATTAATTATCGCTGTATAATAATTTGTTCAACTTTCGTCGTTTCTCCAGATTGGAAAATCAAATAATAAACTCCGTTCGGTAAATTCATAACATCCAATTCAATCAAGGGCTCTACCCTATCGAATTTGAATTCTCTAACCAATTGAGATAGATTATTTAAAATTCGAATTTCGGCATTATGATCCTTACCATTGATAGTTCGAACAAATAACTTTCCGTCTGTTGGATTCGGATAAACATCCAAAGAAAACTCAATAGGTAGATATACCACTTTCTGAATTTCGGAAGTAAGCACTTCTCCATTCTTCAAGTGTTGAATCAATCGATAGTAATTATTTCCAACAAATGGATTCCTATCTTTCGCCTTGTAATATAACGCTCCATCTGAATCACTTAATCCGTTGATTTTTAGTAATTTAGAAAAGTCGTAACCATTGGATGACTTCTCAATTTCAAAGTATTCAATTGCTGAATTATCAAGCGCAATCCAAGACAAATCAACTTGTTCTCTTTGTAGCTCGGCGATAAAGCCTTGTTGATAAACATTAGTTTTATCTACTTCTTTGACCGCAACTTCCTCTTCATTATCAGGTGCAACCAAATTTGGCTGTGGAATAATATGCACTGTATAATCCTCCATCTCGCCATATCCATTTGCAAACTGATCGCAAGGTTGTGGATAATTAAAATGTCCGAAAGCTACTCTAATACATTTTGTACCTAAAATTGCAGTATTAGGAATATTGATTTGGACAATCATTAATCCCTGACCAGCGGCTTGAGCTACGCGTTCACTTGGTTCATTGAATAAACCATCTCCATTCCAATCCATCCAAACTCTCCAGAAACCAGCAGCATTAATACCAGTTCCTCCAGGGCCACCTGGGTTCAATGTAAGGTAATAAGGATTTCCAGTATATAGTGTAGTACTCTGGCTTTTATAATTTCCGTAACCATTATCATTGCCAGACACATTGTTGATACTATTTAATGAAACCTGTTGAATAAAATTATGTGTAACTGGAGGTGTTGTTGGCTGACATGCCTGATTTATTTCTACATCAAAAGAACAGGTAATCATTCCGCCACCACAATTATCTGTAGCCGTATAAGTAACCGTAGTTGTTCCAACGGGGAAGCAGTCGCCCGGATTATGTGTACTGGAAACGGATACATTGACTCCACTGAAAGAAGGAGGCGTCCAATTGGCCACCACACATCCCCCGTTTTGAGAAGTCAAAGGCCCAATATCACCTGGGCAGAAAAGTACCCCCGGTGCAACTCCTGTCCTGACCGTAATAATTTGAGTAAAGGAACTCGACATGTTTTTACAATCAGTAGCCGTCCAAGTTCGAGTAATCGTCTCAACAATTCCACCCGCATTGACAGCAGCCACTACCTGATTATAAACAACTGAAACATTCGGATCACAATCCGTTACCTGAGCGGTCCAAGGTGCTGGCGCCTGAGCATTACAGTTGACTGTCACAGACGTAGGAGGAGTGTTAATAAATATTGGTGCAGATACATCCAAGACTGTAAATGAAGCCGAAATAGTATCTGCATTTCCACATCTATCTTCTGCAATGAACTGGTAAGTATCTGTTGTTTCACTACAAGAGTTTGAAACTGAACTTTCCAATCTATTTCTCCATCTCACTGCAGAGCATGCATCTGTAGCATTAGCCCCTGCATTATCACTCAACCAAGTGTTTAATGCTGAAACATTACCAATACCATCGCAAGCAACAGTTGCATTTGCAAGTTGACTCGTATTAATATTTGGAGGTGTTGTATCAATGGTCTTGAACGAGGCCATCATTGAATCTCGATTGCCGCAATCGTCCTCTGCAATAAACCAATACTCCCGCGTAAAGGTACCAGGGCAAGGTCTTAAAACTCGAATGAATTGGCTACTCAAAGTAGCCGTTCCACAATTATCCATTACTACTGCTCCTGCATCATTATCCAACCAATCTTGTAGTCTGAGATTTTGGTTGGAACCATTACACTCAAAAGTAGCATCGCTTGGAGCAGTTGTAAATACTGGCCCAGAGGAATCGTTCATGTTAATCGTCAAAGAACCATTGATTGGGTTCACATTTCCACAATCGTCTGATATTGAATAAGTTATAGTTCGTGTGTAAATACCAGCACAAGCGCCCTGATTGGTCGTTACATCCGAAACGACATTGTAATTCAATTGGCAATTGTCAAAAGCTGCCGGCTGATTATTTGCAATTATATCATTTACATCTGCTTCACAACCTGAGTTAATCACGGTATTTGGCGAACCAAGCCATGTGGGTGTCACCCCATCCGAAAAAGTGATTGTTTGGTTATCCATTTCTACATTACCACATGCATCTTTGACCGTCCAAGCGACTTGAAAAGTGGTGGTGCAGCCACTATGATTTGGAGTAACCATCGCTGAGAAATCGATTCCCGCACAATCATCTACTGCACATGGACCGTCAAAATTCCATGTTCTAAAAAGGCTACCACTTTGGTCAAACCCATCTATAGTAATTCTTGAACATTGCGTTCCATCAGCACCAGTAAATGAAACATGTAATCCTGGATCACCTGTACCTGTAGACAATCCAGTACAAGCACCATTCAAATCTGTTAGTGAAATAAATTCATCATCTGCGCCATTATAAATTTCAGGTTTTTCTGTATCTCTAACATTAATAGTCTGGCTACAGGTTCCTGTTTGTCCGCAGCCATCTGTGGCCGTCCAAGTTCGAGTTATTACTTCAATTGGTCCTGGACAATTTCCAGGAACTGCTGTGTCCATAAAAACTGGAAATCCAACAAAACTACAGACATCATTTGCAATAGCTGTCCCAGTAAAAAATGGAAAAGCACTTTCTCCGCAATCAATATTGGCAGTTGGTGGGCAAGAAAGCATCGGTGCAGTCGTATCTAAAATACTAAATTTTGCAGTAGTCGAAGTTGAATTACCACAACCATCCGAAGCCACAAACTGATAAACATATTCAGCTTGACCACAGGCAGGTGGATTGTTAGTTGTACGTATAGAATAGGAAACATTTGGTGTTCCACAATCATCGCTTACATTGCTAATAGCAGAAGAACTGTTAAGCCATGCAGCCAAATCAGAATTGTTTCCAGAACCATCACATTCAAAAGTTATATCTCTTGGAGCAATGTCCCAAACGGGTGCTAAATCATCTGAAATTTCAACTCTTACTTGTAGTTTTATTGGATTGACATTTCCACAGGAATCCATGGTTTCATATTCAATTATTCTAATTTCTGAGCAATTGGAAGAAATAGTATCTCGACTGACTTCTTTAATAATTCCACGACAGTTATCCTTGATGGTAGGAATATTATCGGCAATTAATTGATTGATATCATCTGAGCATTTACCATCGACAATCAAAGGATTAGGAGAAGTCCATTGAGGAGCACTCCTGTCAAAAAATGTGATAGTCTGCGTGAGCGTAGTCGAATCATTACAATTATCTTTGAAAACCCAGTTGACATCAAACTCAGTCTTACACTTATTCGCTACCCGCGGAACTATTGTTGATGTTGGATCCAAATCAGAACAATCATCCACCACACATGGGCCAGGAAAACTGACTTGCCCCAAATTATTTCCTGCCATATCATTTATATCAAAAAGGACTTCCCAACAGTTTTGAGTAGTCATGTTTAGTCTGTTATATCTGATATTTTTATGACACCCTCCAAAAGCATCAGTTAACTCTACCTGAAAAATAGTCTGTGGAGAGTTTGAAATAAACGGCGGTTCAGTATCGACTCGCTCAATGACTTGAACACAACTACTCGTATTGCCACAAGCATCACTCACAGCCCAAGTTCTGTAAACAGTTTCTACAACTGGACATGAATTTGAAACAACACTATCTTTGAAACTTGCCGAGTTTGAAAAACTACAAGCATCCGATCCAATTGCTGTTCCTGTAACGGAAGGTGAGTAATTCTCCTTACAATCTACCACCATACTATCTGGACAAGAAATGGTTGGTGGAAGGGTATCCCTCACGAAAAACGTGGCCGCTTTAATTGATTTATTACCACAATCATCTTCTGCGACAAAGCGGTATTCTGAACGTTGTTGTCCAAAACACGGGTCAGGATTAATGGTTCTAACCAATGAATAAATAATCGTGTCTCCACCGCAAAGTTCATTCACATTTGATTCATCGCTCCACTCAGCAAGCCATGCATCCAATGCTGTTTGATGATTAGTTCCGTCACAATAAACAATGGTATCTCTTGGATCGACCAACCATTCTGGTGCTAAATCATCTTCAATAATGAACCTCGCTGAGGTTACGATTTCAAAACCACAAGCGTCTTTTGCAGTAAACTGATACGTTTCAATCGAACCACCACAAGTACTTTGAGTATTGACTAATTCATGGCTCCAAACTATCGCAGAACAACTATCTGATGCCCTGGCTCCACCATTATCCGCCAACCAATCAGTCAATGCTAATGCATTTCCTGGTGCGTTACAATCAACAACCATATCAATGGCCAAGGTATCAAAAGTTGGTAGTCTCGTATCTTCAATACAAAATTTCACAGTATCTAAAGAAATAGAATCAGCGTTACAACCATCCTTTGCCCAAAAGGCATATTCCACACATTTTTTGCATTCAAAATTTCCTGTTGGAAAAGGTGTGATTTCATGATTGACATACTCAATCGAACCACAATCATCCGTAGCTACTGCACCCGCATTATCGGCCAACCAAGCATTTAAGTCATCTACATTTCCTGAACCATCACACTCGACTGTTAAATCTTCTGCTTTATTTAATGCAATTGGCAACAAGGTATCACTCACCATTATAGTTTGTTCGCAGGTAAAACTATTCCTACAATCATCTTCGGCTGTCCAAGTTCTAACAATTGTTTGAGTACATCCAGGCGCCCCTACATTATCAATGAAAGTTGGAGTTATGGTTCCTGTACAAATATCCGTAACGGATGGTATTCCAGTAAAAGAAAAACTTGGTGAATCTGTACAATAGATGGTAGTATCTTTTGGACAGGTAAAAGTGGGCACCGAAGTATCCAAAATTTGAAAAGCGGCTCTTTCTACACTTGAATTTCCACAAAAATCAACCGCAATAAAATCATAGACATATCTCACTTGCCCCATGCAAGTATCTGGATCAAAAGTCGAAACCAATTGATAACGAACACTGCCTAATCCGCAATCATCGGAAACATTTGAGGTCGAACTCCATAGAGTTAACCATGCATTAAGTTCTGAAAGATTGCCATTACCATCACATTCCACCATCGCATCTACTGGTGGAGTCATCCATTCTGGTGCATCTGTATCTATGATGTTAAAATCTGCTGTGGTTAATATTTTATTACCACAAGAATCTTCAGCTGTGAACTCATAAGTAACCGTTCGTGTTAAACCACAATTTTCTTGTGTATTGATTACTTGATAACTCCAAACTATCGCAGAACAGCTATCTATTGCTGATGCTCCTCCATTGTTTCCTAACCAAGTTGTCAAGTCTGATATATTGCCACTGCCGTCACATTGGACTGTGGTATCTAAGGCTAAAACTTTAAAGGTTGGAGCTAACCTATCTTCAATACAGAACTTCACAGTATCTAAAGAAATAGAATCAGCGTTACAACCATCCTTTGCCCAAAAGGCATATTCCACACATTTTTTACATTGAAAATTTCCTGCTGGAAAAGGTGTAATTTCATGCTTGACATACTCAAGCGAACCACAATCATCCGTAGCGACTGCACCAGCATTATCTGTCAACCAAGCATTCAAGTCATCTACATTTCCTGAACCATCACACTCGACTGTTAAGTCTTCTGCTTTATTCAATGCAACTGGCAACAGGGTGTCACTCACCATGATTGTTTGATCGCAGGTAAAACTATTCCCACAATCATCTTCGGCTGTCCAAGTTCTGATAATCGTTTGATTACATCCAGGTGCTCCCACATTATCAATAAAAGTTGGAGTTATGGTTCCTGTACAAACATCCGTAACGGATGGTATTCCAGTAAAAGAAAAACTTGGCGAATCTGTACAATAGATTGTTGTATCTTTTGGACAGGTAAACGTTGGCATCGAAGTATCCAAAATTTGGAAAGCGGCTCTTTCTACACTTGAATTTCCACAAAAATCTACTGCAATGAAATCATAGACATATCTCACCTGCCCCATACAAGTATCTGGAGCAAAAGTCGAAACCAATTGATAACGAACACTGTCTAATCCACAATCATCCGAAATACCTGAGGTCGAACTCCATAGAGTTAACCATGCATTAAGTTCTGAAAGATTGCCATTACCATCACATTCCACCATCGCATCTACTGGTGGAGTCATCCATTCTGGTGCATCTGTATCTATGATGTTAAAATCTGCCGTAGTCAATATTTTATTACCACAAGAGTCTTCCGCTGTAAACTCGTAAGTAAGCGTTCGAGTTAACCCACAATTTTCTAAAGTATCAACTGGTTTGTAACTCCAAATTACTGCTGAACAAGTCTCCGTTGCTGATGCACCTCCATTATTTTCTAACCAACTTGTCAAATCAGACAGATTGCCACTACCATTACATTGAACAGTGGTGTCTAATGCTAAAGCATCGAAAACTGGAGCAGTATTATCTTCAAGACAGAATGAGGCTGACCCAACATAAAGAGAGTCTGTAGGGGAACATTTATCTACTGCCCAAAAATTATATCCAAAACACCTTTGGCATTTAACCATCGATTTTGATCCACTCGTTACATTCAAATCAAATAAAAATTTTGGAGTGGAACAATTATCGATAACTTCCGCTCCTCCACCAGTAGCTAACCAATTTATTAATTGAGTTTCATTTAAATCATTTGTAGTATCACATTCAACAGTTAAATCGGAAGGGCCTTTTATTCTCGTAGGTCGCTGATTATCATCTTCTGTTATTGTTTGAGTTACCGTTGTTATATTTCCACACATATCTGTGGCGTGATAAGTACGGGTTGTTGTCCTTGGAAGATCCACACAGCCTGTGGCGGTAGATGATTTACTATCTGAAACAAAAGTAATATTCACCATTGAAGAACAACCTGCCTGGTCTATAGCTGACACTAAAGTTATATCTGGTGAAGGAACATGATCTGGGCAAACTGTAATATCGGCTGGTTGAGTTGTAATAATTGGAGCAACATCATCTGAAATAACTAAAGTCTGTGTATGGGAACTTGTATTTCCACAGACATCTTCTACCGTATAAGTCCTTTCTATTGTAATAGGATCTGTTGCACAGCCTGTTGCTAATGGCGTAATATTTACATCAACCACCGAAACCAAATCAACCGGAGTGGTTGAACAATCATCAATAGCAGCTAAAAGGTACAAGTAGTAGGATGAGTCTGGAATGCATTTTAAAGTTGCATCATCAGGGGGCAGTGAAGTAAACGTTGGACCAGTAGTATCTTCTATATTTATATTCTGAATAAAGGCTGGACTTACATTGCCGCACGCATCTACAGCATACCATGTACGCGTTAGAGTTTGATTGCCCGTTGTACAACTTCCTGCAAAAGCATCAATATAATACAATCCACTTGCAGAAGTTGCTGTTGGGATATTGTTTACTTGAGTATAGGAAATAACAACACCACAATTGTCCAAAATGTCAGTCATAACTGGAACAGAAACATCTCCACCAGAAGGTGCAGTAGAATCATTACAATCAATATTTTCATCTAAATCACCAGCTGTAAAATTCCAAGCTGGAGCAGAATTATCTCTAAAGGTAATAGATTGAAAATGGCGATCAGCACCAGAATTTGTATTTCCACAATGATCTGTTGCGTTCCAAATAATTCGATAAGTTACAAGACATGGAGCGTTTGTATTGTTGATCACCACCACATTCTCAATATTTAAAGTTGCGGTATTGTTACACATTAAAAAAGGCATGTTACCACATTCATCCGTGGCAACTGGAACTTTCTCTGTAGTAGAAGCTGTAAAAGTTTTTAAAATTGCGTTGGTCTCAGGGTCTCTAACGATTAGATTGGTTCCATTGTAATAAAAAGTTGAGGCGGAAGAGGTATTTGAAAAAAGCAAGAAATCAGCATCGTTTGGACAAGCACCATTAGCTGCAGACAAATTGAGTGTGCCTAAATTTGTATCTCCAGAAATAGTTGGAGGTGTATTGTCAGAAACATCAATGAATTGAGTCTGAGTAGAAGTATTTCCACAATCATCAGTAATTTCCCAAGTTCTATTTATTCTAAATTTTGGAAGATTTCCATTTGCTGCGGGTGTACATCCATCAGGATGAGGGCAATCTATATTATCCGTAAACTTGACGGAATAATCACCATCAGTTGTCCACATATTCGTACCATTATAATTACTGGTTGAAGTCGCTTCATTGGGCTGACAAGAATCAGCAATATTGGTTGGGAAACCACTTCCTGCAACCTGGCTTTCTAAATAGGTTGGAAAAAAGTTTCCTAAGGGATCGTCAGAACATTGCAATCCATTGTTAACTGTAACATTGGTTGGCAAATCAAAAGTCGGAGCAGTCTCATCATTAAAATTGATGGTCTGCACCCAAGTATTTGATAAATTACCAGCCCCATCAGAGGCTTGCCAAGTTCTTTCTACGGTTGATACATAATCACACATCATTGAATGCGTGACATCATCGCTATAGTATATTCCAGCAACATTTGGATCTGGAGCAGTATTGATAATTGCAGTCGGAATCGTTTGGCAGTTTTCGGTTACAGTTGGAGTAGGAATAGTGCCTGAACAATTGAAATTTAATGGTGAAGTGCCAGAATTAATCACAGGAGCAACATCGTCCGTAAGGCGAAATACCTGTACTCTATTCGTTCTATTTCCACAAGCATCGACTGCACTCCAAATTACTGTAGCTGTTCTGCTTGAGGCATTTCCTGCATAAGCTACGTTCACCACTTCTAACGAAACTGAATTACAAACATCTGAAACATCGGAAGCTAACGGAGATTTCAAAGTTTGACATGCAATGGTCAAATCAGAATTGAATCCAAAAGCAGCCGGAAAAGATGGTAAAGCATCAAACTCTGGTATGGAAGTAAATGTGCTTGGACAATCCGCACATCCTGTACTATTTAAGATGGTTACATCGGTCGGATTGTTATCCCAAACCGGAGGAGTTTCATCCGAAACCGTAATATTCTGAATTGATGTAGCGGTATTTCCACATCTATCCGTTACTCCCCACTCTATCATAACTAATTCATCGCAGCTATTCGGCATCATCATGAAAGAAATGGCATTAACATCCAAGTCAACTGAACTGCTGCAGTTGTCATCAAAAAGTGAAGGACCAGCAACAGTAGTTCCGCCAACTGTGAATTCGTGACCTGGAGCATAAGGGCCACCACCAACCATGAGATCATCAATTGCAGTTGCCCCTGATGATGAAGGGCAAGCATGATCCGTAGGTGGTAAAGTCGAAATTGTCACAGCTGGTATCGGATCAAAAGTAGGAGCTACGGCATCATTTAGAGTAAAAAATACATCAAACATGTCAGTAGGGTCATGTCGAAACCCGTCATTGTCATAAGCAAAGACTTCAACTTCAAAGAAATCTGGTGTTGATGAAAGACATGCTATCGGGGTAACCAATTTATAACACATATTTACAGGATCGTTACTAAAGCCTCCACTATCGACATCAATACCAAAAAAATCTTCCATATCCACTCGCATGAAAAGGCTGTCATCAATTAGACTCATGCAACTGACGACGATGGTATTGACTGAATCATTGTCATCTAACCAATCTGGTGAAAATACAATTGGACTTTCATCTTGATCATAAGCGTTGACAGGAGGGCAAATTTGGCCCATTAAATTATTCGTGCTGAATATCCCTAAAAAGAATATTAAAATAATAGCAACTCGCTGGTTCATAGAAAGAATAGGTTTAAAAATTCTCAGATTTGAAAATTGGGTTATGATAATTTCAATAAATAGTTGGGGCTAATGGCTACACCATTAAACCAATAAGCATTTGTCCCGCGTTGTGTGTTGTTTAAAGAACCTATACTGTTCGGAAAGCTTTAAATAAAAATGACCCGACTTTCCTAAAATGGGGAGTTAGATATTTTGCCAGGTATTTTTTTTTTTTCCAGGGATGATAATAGCTCAACTAATTTCCATTAGTCAAAACATTATTAATTTTAGTAATTCAAAATCTATTCCAAAAAATCTTAATATGTATAAAACAGAAAAAGGCCATCTCAAATGAGACGACCTTTTGTCTTGGGTGGATGATGGGATTTGAACCCACGACCCTCGGTACCACAAACCGATGCTCTAACCAACTGAGCTACAACCACCATAATGCGACGCAAATATATTAAGACCTATTTAATTTCCGCTTTAATAAAAAAGAAAATAAAAAAAAAGTTCCCTTTTTTATAAATGAATGATTGATTGAATTGAAGAATGAGTGAATGTCTGCAATTTATTCACTCATTCCAACCTTCACTCATTCGCAAAGTTCCTATTGGCCTGGAGCAGGATCCTCTTTTAAGGTAAACGTCCTCTCTACTGGATTGAGGGGTACATCTGCTACTGAACCATCTTTGTTCAGTAAAGTCAATTTTATCGTATTTTCTCCCATTGGCAATCCTTCAATAAAATAAGGCTTCCAAGTATCAAAGACTTCAGTTTGTTCTCCATTAATCTCAGCTTGTACTTTGTATTCACCTGATGAAGCGTTTACTAAATAGTAATCCAGCATAATTTTTTTAGTGTCTGCTTTCCCTACATAAGTTCCTTTTGGCCTACTATAAAAAAGCATTGGATTGGATACGGGATTGACATCGGCAATAGATTTGTTTTTCACTTCAACCTTCATTGCCGTGTGAGCAGCAGCAGTTTTTATACTTTCATGATAAGAACGCGATAAAAACGCCAACAAATAATGTTCCCCATCTGCAATATCATACTCGAACTCATTGGTGTATTTGGCCGCATAAGGGGCATTATCAACAATAAGGTGAATGTGTTGCCCTTTTCCAGAGTTGGCACACATTTTTTGTGGTGCATCAGGAGTTTGAGCACCTAACGCATAACTCCCCTCTCCTATTCCAAATTTGAATTTTCCATCCTTATACATCATGGATTCAATTTTTGCATCTGGGAAAGCTGGTGATTCCGAAAAATCTGAGATAGTGTATTTTTTAGTGGTTTGAGTGGTGGCTCCATTTGTCCCTGAGGATTGTTCAGCGGTATTGCTTTGACAGCCAAAGAACAGAAAAGAGACAAGAAAAAGGTAAAATGCGTTTTTCATCGAATTTATTTTTTAAGAATGACTTTGCGTAAAGATAATCAAGAACATAGAAGTTCCTCAAGAGTTGATTTTAAACTGCAAATCTTAGTACAGAACAAAAGTAGTAACGAAAATTTACGAAACTTGATTTTAAAGAAACTTCCAATATTAATCTTTGTAAATCGAGTTTTGATTTAAGGAGAAGTTAGCAATTACTTCATAAAAAAAAGCCCGACACATAGTGTCAGGCTTGTTGCGGAGAGAGAGGGATTCGAACCCCCGGTACGCGTTAACGTACGCTGGTTTTCAAGACCAGTGCATTAAACCAGCTCTGCCATCTCTCCTGATGTGTGCTGTTTTAAGCGGCGCAAAGGTAGTTTCTGATATTACAAATTGCAACCTTTGAGCAGCTATTTTTATAAAAAAAATAGAATACACTTTTCATGCTGTCTAAAATTTGCCTGTTTCAATATTTTGAGGCGAATTTTTAAGGATAACTATCGAAAAAATAAGCTCATTCTATTCTTTAACATAGAAGTTGTTTAAGAATTCATGATTTCGCGAAAGTGAGAAAATTTTATTCTGAATAAGGCAAAAACCACAGTTGATGCCTTAGCATCGACGAGGATTTTTAACGTAATTCAGGATTAAATTTGCCGCTTGTAGCCAATCAATAAGTTTTTAAACAACTTCCTAATTCTGTTCATGCCAAAGATCAATGTCGCCACGCTCCAAGATGAAAAATTTCAATACCTAACGCGCATTAATAGGTATTAAAATTCAAATTCTCACGCTTCGCCCAATCTTTGATAATATTCAAAAATTTATCATTTGGTTTAGAATTATGCTTTGCTTTTGCTTGCATGATGTTTCTATTTTGCCTTACTTCAATGGTAACTTCACTTTGCCAAGTATTGTCTTTGAAACTTCTTAACGACCAAATTGACAACTCTCCATGATAACATCTACCCG
>CALDSS010000026.1 GCA_937924495.1 uncultured Saprospiraceae bacterium | reverse complement strand
AATGTCGGGTTTCTGATCATGGATGGGGTTTATAATTCTGAATTGACAGCTCCATTTGATATTTTTCAGCATACCATTTTTAGAGATTCGATAAAGGCGATGAATGTTTTCACAGTCGCTAATACTTTGGAACCTATTACTTCTTTTGAAGGAATGCGCATCTTGCCTGATTTTGATTATTTGAAAGATGAGTTGCCCAAAATTGACATACTCGTGGTACCGAGTGCGGAGCATCATTTGGATACAGATTTGGAAGATACGGCTATGATCAGTTTCGTGAAAAAAGTAGATAAGGAAGCGACTTTTATTACTTCTCATTGTGATGGTGCTTTTGTTTTGGCGAAAGCAGGTTTGTTAGATAATGCAGTTTCTACCTCCTTTCCGAGCGACATTGATAAGATGCGGGAGATGTTTCCTGATTTAGATATTCGTAAAGAGGTCCTTTTCGTTCATGATGGAAAATACATTACCTCTGCGGGTGGGGCCAAATCTTTTGAAGCGGCGCTTTATTTATGCGAACATTTGTATGGTAAAAAAGTAGCGGATCGATTGGCTGGTGGATTGGTGATTGATTGGGAATTGGGAGAGGTGCCGCATTTGGTTGTGGAATAAAAAAACGCCCCTGAACCGAAGTCCAGAGGCGCATGTTATTTCTAAAATTAGAAGGTTCAATTATTTTCCACCATCCAATTCATCTTGCAACTTTTTAAGCGCATCCCACTTGCCATTGGCAGCCAAATGAGATTGCTTTGGCCATGAGCCCGGATTGTGCATCTGAAATCTTGGACCAGCCGCTTCCAACCAACTTTTGATGGTTTTGCTTTTGGTATCGGCCAATTGACGGAAAGTATGCACGCCATTGTTATTCAAAATTTCAGCGATTTTTGGTCCAATGCCTTCGATTTTGGTAAGGTCATCTTTTCCACCTTTTCCGCTTTTTGATTTACTGCTTGATTTTCCAGTGACTTTGCTTCTGGTACCTTCAGTCACTTCTCTTCTGTCAACGATAGTAGCTTCTCCTTCGGTTCTACTTTCACCTACTACTTGTTTAGATACTTCTACCGTTTCTAAGCCAGCCATCATTTCTTCCAACATAGAGAAATCCATTTCTTTTACTACCTCCACTTCTCTCACGATTTCTACTTCTACTTCTTTGATAACCTCTACTTGGATTTCTTTGATTACCTCAATTTCTTTCACTACTTCTACTTCCTTGATGACCTCTTTAATCACCTCTTTTGGTTTAGCAGAAAGGTCTTTGGTCAATTTCGCATTGGCTTTTTCTAAAGCAGCAAATTTCTTTTTCCAATCTGATAAATCACCTTTCAATCCATCACAAGTGCCTTTCAAGTCATCGCACTTTTTCTTCCACTTGTTGGTTTCTTTTTCATCAACGATGGTTACCTCTTTTATCAAAGTAATTTCCTTCATTGCTTCAACAGGTACTTGTTTTTCAACCTGTACCTCTTTGATAACTTCTTTGATCACTTCAACAGGAACTTCTTTAATCACCTCTACTTCCTTGATGATTTCCACCTCTTTGATGACTTCAACAGGAACTTCTTTAATCACCTCTACTTCCTTGATGACCTCTTTGTCGATATACACAGGCACTTCTTTCTCAACTTGTACCTCTTTGATGACTTCAACAATTTTCTCTACTTCAACAGGAACTTCTTTTACCAATTCAACCACCTTTATTACTTCGATCGGCACCTCTTTGATGACCTCTACCTTCTTGATTTTTTCAATCTTATCTTTCTTGACAACTGCCTTTTCTACTTTGAGTTTTACCTCTTTTATTTTCGGCTTGGCAGCGACCTTTACTACTTTGTCTCTATTTACTTTTACTTCTTTTATCTTCTCTTTTGTGACAACTGATTTAACCGCCTTTTCCTTTGAAACCTTTACTTCTTTGATTTTCGTTTTACCGGCAACAGCAACTGCTTTTTCTACTTTGGCAGTGGCAGTTTTTGCAGAAGTTTTTCTGAAAGAAGGACTTTCTTTTAGAATAGTCTCATAGGCAGCAGTCGCTTTTTCAATAGATATTTTGGCAGTTTTGCTTACCTGTTCTATTAGTTTATTTTTCTGAATCATTATTTGAAATTTATAGTTTTAGAAAACGCTTTTTGAATTATAATTAAAAGCTAAATCGACTATTTCCATTATAAAATAGTAATGATTGTTTGATTGCTGAATTGTTTGATTGTTTTTGAGTTGCGAGCAACAATTTAACAATCAAACAATTTCAACAAATTTGCTTCTTTAATTTCAAAAAGATTGATACAATACAAAGGGATTCTTATTTCCCTCCGTCCAATTCATCCTGCCACTTTTTCAATTTGTCCCAATCACCTTTGGCAGCCATTCCTGATTGTTTTGGCCAAGTGCCAGGGTCGTGCATTTGATAGCGTTTACCTGCCGCTTCAAGGATAGATTTCAAAGTGGAAACTTTTGCATCTGCCAAATCTTCGAAAGTCATGATGCCTGCTGCATTTAGCAACCCTTCGATTTTTGGTCCAATTCCCTCAATTTTTTTCAAATCGTCCTTAGCTCCTTTTTGGGCTTTTCCTACCTTTTTCGCTTTTACGCGTTTTGCTTCGCCCTCAATTCTATCTACAACTTTCGCCTTTCCTTCTGTACGACCAACAATTTTGGCTTTTCCTTCGGTTCGGCTTTCTCCAACTACATTTTTAGATACTTGGACGGTTTTCATCTTCATCATCATTGCCTTCAAAGCAGCCATATCAACTTGTTTCACTACTTCTACCTCTTTGATGATTTCAACAGGTACTTCTTTGATGACTTCTACCTCTTTAATGACCTCTACTTCTTTGATGACTTCTACTTCTTTGATGACCTCTACTTCTTTAATTACTTCAACAGGTACTTCTACCTCTTTCGTAACTTCGATTTCTTTAATCACCTCTACAGGCACTTCAACTTCCTTCACCACCTCCTTGATGACTTCAACCTCTTTTGGCTTCTCCTTGTATTTGCCTTCCAATTCAGCATACTTAGATTTCCAAGAACCCAATTGGCCTTGTAAATCACCAAGTTGCCCTTCCAATTTGTTGTACTTGTTAGACCAGTTTAGTACCAAATCTCCTTGCTTACCAGCTTCAGATTTGGAATTGTTGTATTGACTTTGTAGTTCTCCAAATTTGATTTCCCAATTTTTGATAGAAGCTTTCAAATCAGCCAACTCTTTGTCTTTACCAGCCAATTGCCCTTCCAAGTTGTTGTACTTGTTGGTCCAGTTTAGTACGATACCTTCATTTTCTTCTTTTGAAGAAGTTTGGTAAGAATTGTATTGACCTTGTAGTTCTCCAAATTTGATTTCCCAATTATTGATAGTAGTATTCAGGTCAGCAATTTGAGATTCTTGACTTTGGTACTTGCTCTCAAGATCGCCATATTTAGTAGTCCACTCTGAGTTGGAGTTGTTCCATTTGAGCTCCCAGTCTGCTGCTTTTTTATTGGCAGCCTCATAGTCCGCTTTCCATTTATTGATCTGAGCAGTGTAGTCCTTTTTATACTTATCAAATTCGGCTCTCAAATCAGCATGAGCTTTTTGCTCATTTTTCCATTTTGACTCAAGGTCTCCATAAGTAGTTTCTAATACTGAATATTCTTTTTCAGAGCTTGATTTATAAGTAGCGTATTCGTCTTTAAGAGAAGAATAATTCCCGTTAAGGGCCAAATATTCTTTATCTCTCGAATCATACTTGCTGCTCAATGCCAAGTACTCCGTATCTCTGGTATTGTATTTAGAAGTCCAATCTCCAACCTGTGATTGTAGATTGAGATTCGTTGAGTTTAAGTTAGAATATTTAGTTTCCAATAAACCATAATTTGAAACCGACTCATCATAGTTTGTTTGTAAACTTGAGTATCGGGTTCTGCCCTCTGCAATTTCACCCTCTAAAATTGAGATTCTATTTCTTCTCCAAAGCCATCCAATCCAACCAGCTAAAAGAGCTGTGCCTAACATAAAGAGAAATGGTAACCACCAAAATGCACACATGATATTTTAAGTTTAATATTTTTAAAAATTGATTTTGAAAAGGAAGTTTTAATTCAAGGTTACTTCCACTCGTCTATTCAATGCTCTTCCTTCGTCCGTATCATTTGTTGCTACTGGATTATCTGGTCCAAAACCTGTTGCAGTCATTTTGGAAGTAGAAATTCCATTTCCAGTGAGGTAGTCACGAACAAATTCAGCTCTCTTGCGAGAAAGGCGTTGATTCCCTTCCAAGTTTCCGGTATTGTCAGTGTAGCCGTTAACCGTTAAATTGCTGCCCTCCACATTGTCGAGGTAGTAAACGATGTCGGCAAAAATGGTTCTTTGCTCAGCAGTCAGATTGACTTCTTGCTGCCCCGTTGGGAAGTAAAGTTTGATTGGCTGCCCAACAATGTCAGATTGAATTCTCGGGATACGTTCATCTTCGCTTGCCACATAATCTCCAATACTCAACGCGATTCCATTAAAAAGCGTATCACCTGCAGAAAGTGTTGTTTCGACTAACTTATCACTAGTGCTAATTCTCTTTGATTCCACACCATGTTCTACAAATAACTGTCTCAATTGGTTGGCTCTAGCTAAACCAAGCGTTGGCAAAATCGTATTGTTCGTTTCAGCTTCAGTATATTTCCCAACAATATTTAGTGAACGAGTTGGGTTTGCTGTTAAATATTCAGATGTTCTATCTACTAGCCCGTCCAAATCAGCAAGTAAAGGCAAATAGGCCTGATTTGAATTTACAAAATCAAATTGGTCGTTTGCCCCGGCAGTAAACTTGTTCCCATCAGCCAAAGACCATAAATAAGAAGATTTTTCAGTAATGTTGTTTTCCTCGTCGCCACAGCCAACTGCTAAAAATCTGCAGCATAGCCATGCGCCCAATATCATCCAACCAATTAAAAGGAGAATCAGGATGTAAAGCGTTGATTTACTCATTGTTAGTGTTTGTAAAATTTTTGTTTAAAATAGAAATATTCTTGAATCGCATTATTACAAAATGCAATGCGATTTATTAGACTATTGAAATGTCCTTAAGTATCAGTGGAAAGCAGACTTTTGTTAAAAGAATCTTAATAGTATATTTTTAGCATCAAGAAGATAGGGGCATAAAATTATAAAGACTATCATTATCTCAAAGAATAATTCATAGAAAAATAGTAGAATACTGATAAGCAGTTAGTAAGATTGGGTACAAAAAAAAAGACTCCTTGGTAGAGGAGTCTTTTTGTATTTACGAATGTCACAAGAAAATTACGCTCTGCCATGACATTGCTTATATTTTTTGCCTGACCCACAAGGGCAGGGGGCATTTCGACCGACTTTCTTTTCTGCTCGTTTGAAAGTTTGTGGCTTTGCACGCTCTCGTTGGCCAACTGCTTGAGCTGCTCGGTGCGCTGCATTTTGCTGAGCTGTAGAAGCGCCATCTGCTTTGGAAGCTCTTCCTCGGTTGGTTGCTGCTGCTTGGCGTTGTTTCGCTTCTTTTAAAGTCTCCCCTTCTCCCAAATAGAGTGTTCCCGTAGAAAGGAAAGTGGTGACCGTTTCATTGATGTCAAAAATGAAGGTTTGGAAAATATTGAACGCCTCCATTTTATAAACTACCAATGGATCTTTTTGCTCAAATGAAGCAGATTGAGTCGATTCTTTCAACTCATCCATTGCGCGGAGGTGTTGCATCCATTTACGATCAATGAGTGCTAACGTAACTGCTTTTTCAATATCCTTCTTAACGGATTTACCTTTGGTGTTTACTGCTTCTTCCAATTCGGCAGCAATCGGCAGTCCTTTATTGGAACCATCATGGAAGGGGACTAAAATCCTTCTGTATCTATTGCCTTCTCTATTATAAACATCCTGAATAGTCGGCATCAAGAAATCCGAAATTTCATTCATCTTACGATGATAATTGGCATAAAACTGCTCTTTCAAGCGCTCTTGCAGTTTTGGAATATCGCCATGCTCAAAATCGCTGGCATCAATTTCTGGCTCAAAGCCAATAGAGGCGATGCAGTCTCGTCTGAAGGTTTCATGCGAGCCACCTTCCACTCTATGTTCAGAAACTAAACTATCCGTCAATGAATCAAACATCGATTCCAAATCGATAGACAATCGCTCTCCAGAAAGCGCATTTTTACGTCTTTTATAAATGGCTTCCCTTTGAATATTCATTACATCATCATACTCCAATAGTCGTTTACGAATACCGAAGTTGTTTTCTTCCACTTTTTTCTGCGCTCGCTCAATGGATTTAGAGACCATGCTGTGCTGAATCACCTCTCCTTCTTGGTGACCCATTTTATCCATTAAGGAGGCAATTCTTTCTGACTGGAAAAGTCGCATCAAATTGTCCTCCAACGAAACGTAGAATTGCGAACTACCTGGATCTCCTTGACGACCAGCACGTCCACGCAATTGTCTATCCACACGTCGAGAATCATGTCGCTCAGTACCAATGATGGCCAAACCACCCGCGGCTTTTACTTCATCTGACAATTTAATATCCGTACCACGACCAGCCATATTGGTTGCAATCGTCACCTTTCCAGCCTTTCCAGCTTCAGCGACAATATCTGCTTCACGCGCATGTTGTTTTGCATTCAATACATTGTGAGGAATGCCTCTTGAATCAAGTAATTGACTTAATCGTTCAGAAATATCAACTGTAGTCGTACCCACCAAAACAGGTCTTCCTTGCTCTACTATATTTTGGATTTCGTCAATAACCGCGTTATGTTTTTCACGTTCAGTTTTGAAAACCAAATCTTCTCGGTCATCTCTAACGATAGGTTTGTTGGTAGGAATGACCACCACATCCAATTTGTAGATTTCCCAAAACTCACCTGCTTCTGTTTCTGCTGTTCCGGTCATGCCCGCCATTTTGTGGTACATTCGGAAATAGTTTTGAAGCGTAACCGTTGCGTAGGTTTGAGTAGTTTCTCCCACTTTTACGCCCTCTTTCGCCTCTAAGGCTTGGTGTAAACCATCGGAGTAACGACGGCCTTCCATCATACGACCCGTTTGCTCATCAACGATTTTTACTTGGCCATCCATTACCACATATTCTTCTTCTCTTTCGAAAATAGTATAGGCCTTAAGTAATTGATTTACAGCATGTAAGCGTCGAGATTTTACTGAAAAGTCTTGAGATAATTTCAGACGTGCTTCGTTCTTTTCTTTGACAGAAAGTTCTTCATTACTTTCAATCTCATTCATCTCAGCTGCCAAATTTGGCATGATGAAGAATTGTGGGTCTCCAAATCCTTTCGCTAAATATTCCGCACCTTTTTCCACCAACTCAACCTGTCTGTTTTTCTCATCAATCGTAAACAACAACGGCTCATCAGCGATGTGCATGTGTTTGTTCTGCTCTTGCATGTAGAAGTTTTCTGCTTTTTGCAGATTTACTTTTACACCTTCCTCACTCAAAAATTTAATCAAAGGGCGATTCTTAGGCAAGGCACGGTGTGCACGAAGCAAAGACAAACCTGCCTCTCCTTCTTCATGACCTAAAATATTATCTTTGAAAAGCGACTTCGCATCTGACAAAAACTGATTTGCCAATTTCTTTTGAGCGCCAATTAATCGCTCAACATGTGGTTTCAAATCCACATACATTTGCTCCTCATCGTTTGCTTCTACTGGCCCAGAAATAATCAACGGAGTACGGGCATCATCAATCAAAACCGAATCCACCTCATCAATCATCGTAAAGTGATGCTTGCGCTGCACCATTTCGTTTTGATTCCGCACCATGTTGTCACGGAGATAATCGAAACCAAACTCATTATTCGTTCCGTAAGTAATGTCGCAATTGTAAGCGGCACGGCGCTCAGCGGTATGAGATTTATATTTATCAATACAATCTACTGAAAGTCCCAAAAACTGAAACAAAGGACCATTCCACTCACAATCTCGAAGTGCGAGGTAATTGTTCACTGTAATCAAATGAACACCCTGTCCAGAAAGACCATTCAAATAAGCAGGTAGGGTAGAAACGAGTGTTTTTCCCTCACCTGTTTGCATCTCAGCAATTTTACCATCATGCAAAACCATTCCACCAATCAGCTGCACATCGTAGTGAACCATGTTCCATTTGATCTCACCACCAGCGGCTAACCAACTATTTTTATAAATGGCTTTATCTCCTTCAATTCTAATAAAATCACTCTTTGGCCCAGCCGCCAAATCTCTATCCATTTGAGTAGCCGTCACAACGATTTCATCATTATGAGAAAATCGACGCGCCGTTTCCTTCATGGTGGCAAATGCTGCTGGTAGGATTTCTTTTAGAATGTTTTCGAGTTCTTTGTCTCGCTCTTTTCTCAATTCATCCACTTCGTTGAAGAGTTCTTCTTTGCGAAAGTTATCTTCTTCTGCAAGTGCTTCTTCACGTGCCTTTTTGATGTCCTCATCAATTCCAGCCAAGTGCTCAGCAATTTGAGCGCGGAATTTTACAGAATGACTTCTCAATTCATCATCTGAGAGATGCTCATAGCTCTCAAACAAATCATTGATCTCATCCACAATCGGATTATACAAAGCAACGTCTTTGTCATACTTCGTTCCGAATAATTTCTTTACCGTATTTCCTAAGAATTTAAACATATTCCTTTTTTTAGGGGTCAGGAGTCAGGTTTTAGGATTAGCTTCGCCAATTTTCAGGTTTCAAACCTGATAAACAGCTTGCTGTTCCTGACTCCTGAGCCCTCGCACCTCATTTAAATTATTTCATTTTCTATCAAAACTAATTTGGCTTCGACTTCATCTTTTTTCAAAACATAGAGTTCGATGTCACCAAATAAGCCCGCATGAGCGGAATCCATTTTATTAATTACAAAAGTCTCGATACCTGCTTCTTTGAGCAGATGTTGCGCAGTCATGATTTTTATCTGCGAAATCGAGAACATCACCATGGACTCGTTCATATTTTTTCGATATTATTGGTCTAGAACAAATTCCAAGACAAGACCAGTTTAAACAGCAAATGTAATGGTAGAAGGCCTTTTTTCGCTGTTTTTCTGTTTTTTTTTCAACGAATGAAAAATTATTTGATTTTAATGGAAAATTCTGATTTTGCTTGACATCACTATCTTTGCCCTCGCTCATTCACAATTTATTCCATGACCTGAATTCGGTCAATATGACATTCAAACGCCCACATTTACTGACATTTAGCCTAATTGTTTTAGGAATATTGGTCTTTCTGGCCTGTGATGACGGTTCACGTTATACAGAACCGTATTACTATCCAATTAACGACTTGAAAGACGGGTTAGTTTATGAATATGGTCATCCGCAGCATGATTCAGTTGCTCCTTTTTACAACTATCTTCGAATTGTAAAGAAAAAAGACACTACCAGTAAGCGAAGTAAACCACTGACCTATCTGGTAGGTATGCGATATAATCACTTTTTTGAACCAGAGCAATTGACGGTAGAGGAGCGAATTTCCAATGGAATGTTGCTGACAGAAAGTATTTTGTATCAAACTGATTCGATGGGCAAACAGGTGTCCATGCCTATGGAAATAGAGGTTGGAAGCGCTTTTCCGTTTGAAATAAGTAAAGAGGGAGGTGTTTTTGTCTTTAATGTGAAATGGCATGAAGCGAATGACCCTGAAAAATTTACTCGATTGATAAGAAATAGGAGTTTTGGAGGTGACACAACCTACCAATTTCAGGGTAAAAATTACGCTGCTGTACAACTTAACCTAAAAGAAAAAGTTGAAACCTATGATGAAGGATTTGTAGAACATGACTTTAATGGAATCGAAATATACGCAGAAGACATTGGTCTCGTTTATTATCGGAAAAATGTTACGCCAGATCTTGTCATAGAATATGAATTGAAGGATAGATACCCAATGAATGTCTTGGAAGAAAAGTTTGGGAAGGCAATTGAAAACTAAGCGGTTTCTAACTCACTCAAAATGAATTTAATGCACAAATTTTATTGTAAATTGTTATGCATAATTTTTTGGTTATCAGGAAGTTATGGGTATGCTCAAGTTTTGGCGCCTGATTTTATTTGTGTAAAAAATGACACCTTGGTTTGGACCCCTGTCAGTAATTTATGTGGCCCGTTTGAAAGTTATGATATTTATTTTTCTTCCATGCCTTCAGGGCCGTATTCGCTTTTAGCCAGAATTACAGACGCATCAGAAACTAAATATTTTCATACCAATCCTGCAGATTTAACGTGGTATTATTATATAGAAAGTAATCATGATTGTCCCGGGCAAATTTTCCTGAAATCAGACACTTTGGATAACCGATCGCCCGATATACCTGACATCGAGAGTCTATCCACTATTGACAACACGGTTGAAATAAAATGGAAACCGAGTACTTCTCCCGAAACAGAAGGATATATCATTTATCGAGTTTTGGGCAATGGAACTGTACCCATTGATACGGTTTTTGGAGATGTCACTTATTTAGATTTATCTGCCAATCCAATTGAAAAGGATGAGACCTATTTTGTTTTAGCTTTAGACGCATGTGGAAATACCAGTTTATTTGGCGATCCTCAAACTACTTATCGTTTAAATCATGAGGTCATTGAGTGCCTGCAAGAAATTGTAATTTCATGGATTCCTACAAATAATTTCGCTAATGGAATTTTTGAACATGAGATCTGGATTGGGGAAAATGGAAGTGCCCCAATCTTATTTGCATCAATTGATGGAGCTGCTAATGAATTCACAGTTTCTGAGGCAAAAGAAGGGGTCGAATATTGCATTTTTGTAAAAGCTGTTTCAAATGGTGACCGCTTTGAAGCAAACACCAACACAGTCTGCATTACCCCCACAATTGTAGAACCCGTAAGAGATTTATATTTTAAAAATTTAGATGTACAAATTGATGGAAATGTTGAAGTTACCTGGGTTTGGAATGAGGATGCAGCAATCATTTCAACGGTGGTAGAAAGCCAAGTAATTGGAGGCACAAATGGTGCAGAGAGCCCAATTAACCTGACCACACCGCTTGTTAGAACCAATACGTTTCGTTATACTGATTTGAGTGCAAATGCGAATCAATTGGAATTTCAAATCAAAACATCCGACGAGTGTGACTCCTTGAAACGATCGGGTTTTGCAAGCCCTATTTTTTTGAGTATCGGTACCGATGGTGGATTAAACAATACCTGTCTATGGACACCACTTAAAATACCAAAAGCCTCGGTAGAGAAATATGAAATATTTAGAAGTATGAACGGTCGGTCAGAAGTGGTTGGAGAAGTTGATTTTTCAACTACAGATTTTACAGATAATTTATCGGTCAACGATGTCACAAATGGTGAAATGTGTTATTATGTACGTGCAACTTCAAATTTAACGCATTCAGATGGAACAATAGAAGAGATTTTTTCTACGTCAAATCAAATTTGCAAAACAGTCTCCGCCAAAATCTTTATGCCAAATGCCTTTGCTCCAAGAGGACGAAATCAAATTTTAAAACCAGTAATTTCATTTGGTACGCCTAAAGAATTCAAAATGCTCGTATATAATCGTTACGGTACGTTACTTTACGAAACCAATGATATTGACGATGGTTGGAATGGCAGAGTTGAAGGAAAAGTAGCTCCCGCGGGAGTCTATTCCTATCTCATCAAAATGATACAACAGGATGGATCTGCTGAACAATTAAGTGGTTTTGTGATGTTGGTACAATAAATCAACTTGCTCACTGCTTACTCATATTCTGCATCACCATAAATTCTGACACCCCTACTTTCTGGGTTGGCCCATGCCCTGTACATGCCAGGAGAATTGTGCGGCAATGCCACATTTCCATATTTATCAACCGAAATAATGCCGCCAGATCCCCCTTTTTCAACTAATTTCTTATTAATCACGTGATTGGCGGCCTCTTCTAAGCTTTCATTTAAGTACTCCATTCTGGCAGAAATATCGTGTGCCACCGCAAATCGAATAAAATACTCTCCATGTCCTGTGCTTGAAACTGCACAGGTTTGGTTATTTGCATAAGTTCCTGCTCCAATGATAGGCGCATCACCAATTCGATTCCACCTTTTATTGGTCATTCCTCCAGTTGAAGTTCCTGCAGCCAAGTTTCCGTTTTTGTCCAAAACGGCGCAGCCAACCGTACCATATTTATAATCTGGGTTTTCATTAAAAATATCGCCAGTAGTCTTCTCTTTAGCCTTCGCATTCTCCAAAGATTTGAATCTTTTCTTGGTGTAGAAATATTTAGGATCAACAATCTCCTGACCTTTGTCTTTTGCAAATTTTTCAGCTCCTTTCCCGACCAACATAACATGGGCAGATTGTTCCATTACCGCCCGTGCAGCACTTATTGGATTTTTCACGTTTGTGACGCCACCCACGGCACCAGCATTCATGGTTTTACCCTCCATAATTGATGCGTCCAATTCGTTTTTTTCATCGTGAGTAAAGACTGCTCCTTTCCCTGCATTGAACAGTTCGTTGTCTTCTAAGTACATAATAACCGCCTCAATTACATCAAGACCCTCTTCTCCTTTTTTCAACATTTGCTCACCGATCTCTAAGGCTTGAGTCATCGCATCAATGTATTGTTTCTCTTTTTCAGGGGTCATATTTTTTTTGAGAATGGTGCCAGCTCCTCCATGAATTGCAATTGCATATTCCTGTTTTATTAATATCTTTTTTTTATCTACTGATTTATTGACAACTGGTCGTTTGTGACAGTTCAAACTGATAAACGGAAGAAGAAAAAGAAGTAAAATAAAAGCGTTTGATTGCTGATTTTTCATTAGTAAAGTTTTTACGGCTTAATACTTGCTTATAATGATGATGAAGATATTATTTTCAAAATCATTTCCCCCCTATAATTAATAAATGATTAAAATACTTATGTATTTTGTTTAAAAAAAGGGTAGAAAATACTTCTTTTTTTAGAAAAAATGAAGAAAATTCAAGTTTGAAACTAACATTAAATTTGACATTTTTTTTTTCTTTATATCATTCGGATAAATGACGTAAGTATTTGATTATCAGGTATTTAAAGCTAAATTAAAATTTCTATATTTTTTAGTAGTAATTTTTTTTAAAGCATTGAAAATGCTATCTACGTGACATGCTTTCTTTAATATCGTATATTTGTAGTCGATATTGATTTGAAATCAAACCCTCCCAACCTGCCCACTTTAGGGCATTATCTCAGATCATTTAGTTTAATGTATAAAAGATAATATCACGGCACGTGTGCCGCTTATTATATTATTCCTAAAACCCAGTTAGTTACTAAAAATTTTTTCTCCTCCCTGTATTACGACTGGTAAAGTCTCACTTACAAAACTTTAAGAATTGCAAAGAAGTCATTCCTCTTTTTTAGGGGATGGCAATTATTTGTTTTCTAACAATTCAAGAACAATTTCAATTAATTTAACCAATCTCGGTTATTATGAGACAACTTCTACGCTCTTTCAAAACACTTCCCACAAAAGCAAACAATATCAAATCTTATGGTTTGATAATGGCTAGTATCTTCTGGCTTGGTTTTGTTTCTTCCACTTCTGCTCAGTCAGATTGTCCATCAATCACTATTGATGATGTGCAAGTTTCGGACGAGGCTACATGTGGTGCCGATGACGGAACCATCACAATTTTCTTTTCAGATAGCGGTAAGCAAACGGGTTACCTTATCAAATATGAGGAGAAAGGGGAGGAAAAAATAGAATCTGGCTACTTCGGTAGCCCTATCATCCTGAAAGGGCTCAGCCCGGGCACCTACACAAACGTAAGATTGTCCCGGATTGGGGATACGTGTGATGAGTCACTTCCTAATGATTATTATAGGGTAGTGACTTCTTGCGTTCCAGAAAGAGCTGACGGGGTTGGAGCAAGAGGGCTTTGCGGCACTGGTACTTTCAGTTACACCAATATTCTTAATGAAACTGTTACTATTGATCGAAACAATTTAAGTCCGAACACATTTACTTTCACCTCGCC
>CALDSS010000025.1 GCA_937924495.1 uncultured Saprospiraceae bacterium | reverse complement strand
GGTATTCTAAATTACAATTATAAAACGATAGATGAGAAGTTTGACCTGACCATTGGCGCAGGAGCTAACGTATATTTAGGAGCGCACTATGGAGAACCAATTAGTGTTCTTGCAAATTCTGAATTGACGGCTTTCGAAAGATATTATGATAATGATGCGACCAAAGAAGATTACAATTTTTATGTAAAAGCGGGATATAAAATCACTCCAAAATTCAATGGGTTTTTGGATTTGCAGGCGCGTCAAGTCAACTACGAATTTTTAGGTTTTGACAATGATGGTAGTAATGTAACCCAAGATGCGGCTCTCACCTTCTTTAATCCAAAGGTGGGTTGGTTTTATGAAACCAGTCAAAATGGAGGCGTTTACGCTTCCTTCGCTGTGGCCAATCGAGAACCCAATCGAGACGACTTCACAGAGTCATCGCCAGACAGTCGCCCACGTCCTGAAACATTATATGACACAGAAGTCGGCTTTCGCCAAAAATGGAAGAAAGCTGCTTTTGAAGCAACAGGTTATTACATGGCCTATGATGACCAGTTGGTACTCACGGGTCAAATCAACGACGTAGGTGCTTACACCCGAACCAATGTTGAAGACAGCTACCGCCTTGGTCTTGAATTGGTGGGTGGAGCAGAGTTGGTTGATGGTTTGAATTTGCAAGGAAATTTGACTTTCAGTCAAAATAAAATTCTTCGGTTTTCAGAGTTTATCGACAATTGGGATACTTGGGGACAAGAGGAAGTGATTCATGAAAATACCAATTTAGCCTTCTCTCCCAATGTGATTTTTGGTGGAGAACTTTCCTATAACTTTCTAAAAGATTTGGACAACAGCGACCTGACTATCAGTTTGTTAGAAAAGTATGTGGGCAAGCAATACATCGACAATACTTCTAACGAAAACACGGCATTAGATGCTTATGCGTTCACCGATTTGCGTTTGGTGTATTCTTTCAAATATGGAAGGTTTGATAATATAAGTTTGAATTTTTTGGTGCAAAATGTTTTTGACCAATCTTTCATCAATAATGCTTGGACCTACCGTTACATTTCCGAAGGATATGATGCTCGACCTGATGATCCTTATGCTCGATTGGAAGGTGGTGCTACTTACAATTTGACTGGTTTGTATCCGCAAGCGGGTCGGAATTTCTTGTTGGGTTTGAGGATTCGAATTTGATGCTCATGTTTACTAAACTTTCAAAGTTTAGTAAACATATTTCAACTCAAGGAAATTGATTGAAAAGAAAAAAGTGCTTTACAAGTAAGAGGTGATGACTACGGTTGTTGCCTCTTTTTTTTGAACCACAAAAGGCACAAAAGAAAACACAAAAGGGTATTCTTTGCTGTTTCATTAAACAATTCAAATTCGAAAATTTTGGACAGCAGGCGAGGACAAGGTGATTTTTTGGAAGAAGTTGAGCAATGACTAAAAATTTATTTCTACCTTGAAATTAATTGTATTCTAAATTCAAAACGATGACCAACAAAGATTTAAAACAATACTGGAGAACCAATCTCTGCTACCTCGCTATTTTGCTCAGCATCTGGTTTGTGGTTTCCTATGGCTTCGGCATCCTCTTCGTGGAGCAACTCAATCAAATTCGCATTGGCGGTTTCAAACTCGGTTTTTGGTTTGCACAGCAAGGCTCCATCTACGTTTTTGTGATTTTGATTTTTGTGTATGTGTGGTTGATGAATCGGTTGGATCAGCGGTTTGGGGTCGATGAGGAGTAACACGTAGGATGAAGTGGAACACGGATGACACGGATGGACGCGGGTTTTCGCGGATTTAATTCGTTCCGAAATTTTAGTGAGAAAACTTTTTAACATGCTTTATGAGGAAATTACAAGTCAGATTATTGATTCATTTTATACTGTTTATAATGAGCTTGGCTTTGGATTTTTGGAGAAGGTGTATGAAAATTCATTGATGATAGAATTGGAGAGTCGAGGATTGAAATGCCAAAAGCAAGTTCCAATAAAAGTCTATTATCAAGACAATGAAGTAGGAATTTATTATGCAGATATTGTGGTGAATGAAGTAGTCATTTTGGAACTTAAAGCGAGCCCACTCAAAACCGAACATGAATTTCAACTTTTAAATTACCTAAAAGCCACTGAAATGGAAGTCGGGCTGCTTCTAAGTTTTGGTAAGAAACCACAATTCAAAAGAAAAATATTCACAAATAAAACAAAAAGCCGGAACGGCTAAAAATCCGCGAAAATCCGCGTTTATCCGCGTCATCCGCGTTCCACTAAGTCGCTCAAAGCAAGTCGCTCAAAGAAAAAGTATTCAAAAATAAAATAAAAGCCGGCACGGCTAATCCGCGAAAACCCGCGTCCATCCGTGTCATCCGCGTTCCTCTAAGTCGCTCAAAGCAGGTCGCTCAAAGAACGCACAAAAAAAAACGAAAAATGACAATACAAACATGGACTTGGCTAATCGTAGGAGCCACCTTCGCCCTATACATCGCCATCGCAATCTGGGCACGGGCAGGCTCCACCAAAGACTTCTACGTAGCAGGCGGCGGTGTACCACCCCTCGCAAATGGAATGGCCACGGCAGCCGACTGGATGAGTGCCGCGTCCTTCATCTCAATGGCCGGACTGATTTCCTTTAGTGGCTATGACGGCTCGGTTTATCTCATGGGCTGGACGGGCGGATATGTGTTGCTTGCCCTGTTGCTCGCACCCTATTTACGCAAGTTTGGAAAGTTCACGGTACCCGATTTTATTGGCGACCGATACTACTCCAATGTGGCGCGGACAGTAGCTGTGTTTTGTGCGATTATCGTTTCGTTTACCTATGTGGCGGGGCAGATGAGAGGGGTCGGTGTGGTCTTCTCTCGATTCTTGGAAGTGGATATCAACACCGGTGTAGGCATTGGGATGGCCATCGTTTTTTTCTATGCCGTTTTGGGAGGCATGAAAGGCATCACCTACACGCAGGTGGCGCAATATTGCATTTTGATATTTGCGTTCATGGTGCCAGCGATTTTTATATCGATTGCGATGACGGGCAATGTGATACCCCAATTAGGTTTTGGAGGAACCGCAGCCGATGGCACTTATCTGCTCGATAAACTCGATGGATTGCATACCGAACTCGGTTTTGCCGAATACACTTCTGGTACCAAATCAATGATTGATGTCTTTGCCATTACGATGGCGTTGATGGTCGGGACGGCAGGTTTGCCGCATGTGATTGTTCGTTTTTTTACAGTGCCGAAAGTGCGTGATGCACGAAAGTCTGCCGGTTGGGCATTGATTTTTATTGCGATTTTATACACCACTGCACCAGCGATTGCAGTATTTGCACGAACGAATTTGATCAATACCGTCAACGATAAACCTTATGCCGAAATGCCCGCGTGGTTTTCCAATTGGGAAAAAACAGGTTTGCTAAAATACGAGGACAAAAACGGCGATGGACGGGTTCAATATTACAATGATAAAAATACCGCTTTCGCGGAAAACGCAGCCACGGCAAAAGGTTGGAAAGGAAACGAGTTGATCATCGACCGCGACATCATGGTACTCGCCAATCCCGAGATTGCCAACCTTCCAGCTTGGGTGATTGCACTCGTGGCAGCGGGCGGATTGGCAGCGGCATTATCGACGGCAGCAGGTCTGTTGTTGGTTATCTCCGCAGCTATCAGTCGCGACCTTATCAAAATGCAAATCAAACCCAATGTCTCCGAAAAAGAAGAATTGTGGTGGGCACGTGGTGGAGCCGTTTTCGCAGTTTTGGTAGCAGGATATTTTGGTATTAACCCACCCGGTTTTGTAGCAGCGACGGTGGCATTGGCATTTGGATTGGCAGCCGCTTCGTTTTTCCCAGCTATCATTTTGGGTATTTTTGATAAACG
>CALDSS010000024.1 GCA_937924495.1 uncultured Saprospiraceae bacterium | reverse complement strand
AGAACAAGGAGCAGGAGGTGTTACAGTTACGTTTGTAAAACAGTTTGGATCATCGTGGTCAATAATTTTGTAAGTTTTTGTACCACCACTAATCAAACCTCCGCCGACAGTAGTACTTGAACCGCTTCCAATCATATTTCTACTGGTCCCAACTACATCGTAACCCCAAGCACCACCATTGGTAATAGTAGCCGTAACACGGAAAGAGTAGGTATCATCACTTCCTGAAGCTGTTCCTCTGTCATTACATTGGATGTTAGACACGGTTGCAGAAACACTACAAACGCCTGGAGGTGGAGGTGGCGTTCCTCCTACATTTACGGTTTCAGTTTCATTACAAATTACACTCCAACCCGAAGTATAGGATTTGATTAAAACATAATAAGTTCCACCCGATGGAGCAGTATAGCTTGTACTGTTACCGCATGGGCTAGAACCCCATGAGCTACAAGTTTTTACACTTGACCATTGGCTGTTCAAAAAATTCACTTCATTGTGAGTTCCACCGATTTGGCTTACGGTGATAGTGTTGCCGCTAACAGAGACTGTAGCGTTACAGGTTTGGGCATTTACGGTGGTGTTAGGCGATAGCCAACCAAGCAATGCGAAAAAACTTAAGGCAAACAAGCCTTTTCTTTGGATTTGTAAAGCAGATTTAAACATAAAAATAATTGTTTTGGTAAAAAAATATTAATTGCCTACCGATACGTCGAGTGTAGGCATATTCTTATTTTAGAGCATTGGTATAGATACCAATAGTCTTTGTAGTGCTTACCATTAAAAATAGAAGTTCCCTTACTGTTTTCTCTATATTGTGATTATATAGCTAAAATAGGGACTTATGCTGGAAGAGTTTTATTAGTGAAGTGCTTAGTTTAGAGCGTTTGGTGCTGATGATAAAAAAAAAGCCAGCATAACGTTTTTTGTTCGACCCAAATGTAGGAACTTTAATTGTAGTTATGATCCTAACAATACAAAATTTGTTAGAAATTTTGGGTAGATCTAAATTGACAGATTTAAAAGATTTATAAACTATATCTGACGAATAGAACTGTACCTTTGACGAGAATTTTCAGGTAGGTCAAAGGGTTGAGTTAAATAAAAATGAAAATACCTATATTTTGGTAGGTAGGTTGCAAAATCATTTCCATTGTACACGATAAGCGACTCCGAATCCAAAAGTATTTGAAAGCCCGATATTGGTACCATCTACGATATGTGCAGACTTAATATAAACTCCAAAATTTGGAACTATTGAATAGTAAACAGTAGCTCCTAATTTTAGCCATGTAGAACCAGAACCTCCGAAAACTTGGGTGTCCACCCCTGGGTTAAAAGTGTAAAAATATTCTCCCCATCCCTCAAAAAACCATTTTCTATTTGACCAACCCATTTTTCCCATAACGGGAAAAGAGGATTGAAAAGAAGGGATAAACCTTAAGTCCACTCCTGTTTGAAATTGAAGAAAAAGACCATTGAAATAGTCTTTTTGAACATAGTATCTTGCTAAAAATGAAGTGTTTCGCGCACCAATTGGTCGCTCCAATGAACTGTCATAACCAGAAGCAGGAAAACTTGCTCCAACAGCAAAGAAGGACTTCAAATAGCCGTTCTTGGTTTTATCTTTAAAATTTCGATATTTAAGAGCAACAATTGCGTCTTGGATACCTTGGTTGAAATCAGTACAATTTTCACAACTTGGCGTACGCAAAAAGGGAATAGTGACCACCAAGCCCAAAGAGTCATTGAACCCATGTTCTAAAAAAAGTGAAGCGGATTGTATTTGGTTTTTTTCTGGACGTTTTGCTGCGCCAAATAGGTAAGTATCATAATTTTCTTCATTAAATGAAAATGCAAAATCTGTCTTGTTTTTACCTTTCATCCAACCGTCAAAAGGGCCTTGTGCTAAAATATTGGAACAAAAAGCGAAAAGTAGAATAAAGGATAATTGACTGATAACCAGTCTATTGTTTAATGATTTTCCAAGTTTTCCAGGCATTTTCTTTTTGAAGGGTAAAGTAGTAGATTCCGTTAGGAAATGCTCTTAAATCAATAGGTAAAGTTGTCTTATTTGGAACATCTACCTGATTTTTATCTAAAAGTTTTCCTTGTTGATTAATGATTTGATATTTAAAATTTTCAAAGGTATTTAGCTCGAATCTTACTTGAATTAAACCATTCGTAGGATTTGGTGCTAGTGAAATTTCACCATTTATTTCTAACGTTTCAGTAGAGGAGGAAACTTGCAAATTATAGGCATCTTCTTTCGAGCAACCAAGCGAGTCTGTAATGGTAACAAAGTAAAATCCCATGGTCAAATTACTGATACTTGAGGTCGTATCACCTGTGTTCCAATTATATGAATATGGGGGAACACCACCATTGGGGTTGACAGTGACTGTTCCGTCATTCCAAACATTTGGCGTTACGGGTGTGCCAGTAAATGTAAGGCTCATTGGGAGTGGATTGACGATAGTAAGATTGGTATCAATTAAGCACATGTTGCTATCTCGAACTTGAATCCTATAGGTTCCTGCATAAAGGTTATTTGCTATGGAGCTATCCAATAAGATACCATCTCTGAAATATACATAGGGTGGGTTTCCTCCAGTGACATTGAAATCAATCGTTCCGGAATTTTCACCATCACAAACAGGCCCCATGGTTTGCATTGAGGCAAAATTCATTCTGGATAAAGGTTGAGAAATGGTAAAAGAATTATTGGGTTCGATACAATTTTTTGCATCTTTAACCAGAACCGAATAATTTCCAGCAGGCAAGCTGTCTCTTAAATAATCGTTACTTCCATCTGCCCAATCAATAAAGTAACCGGGGTTGCCACCATGAACTTCAATCTCAAGGCTACCCGTAGAGTCACCCATACATCCAACATGAACAATATCTTTTAACTCGACATAAAAAGAATCAGGTTGATTAATAATTACGGGATTGTCCAAAATTTCTGAACAACCATTATTATCCGTTACTGAAAGATAGTATTCTCCGGCAGGGAAAGCATTGGAGCTATTATTTGCAGTAATAAAGTTGCTATTTGCATCTAACCATTGATAAATGTATGGAGGATTTCCACCTATCGTTTGGCTGGTAATTACACCATTACTACCTCCAAAACAATCAACATCTTCCGTATTTATTATTTCAAAAGTAATACGTTCAGGCTCTAGGATATCTACTGGGAGCGATTCAATAACACATCCGTTATTATCAACAACCGTAAGAACATAAGTTCCTTTTTCTTCATTTGTAAGGGTGATGCTATCACTCATGGTTATATCGCCATTTCCTGCACCATCACTCCAAGAATATTGGAAAGGAGCAGTCCCACCTTCAAAAGAAATTCCAATGCTCCCATCTTCAGCACCAAAACAGCTAACATCTTCTTTTTCATAGTTTGTAAAAAAGAAACTTGAAGAAGTGGCAGGAACTTTAATATTTTCTATCGTGTCAACACAGCCAACAGCATCTGTTATTGTAACATCATATTCCCCCGAGTTAATGTTCACTAATTGATTGCTTGAAGCTCCATTGCTCCACATATTGGTCAGTGGCGGCACCCCTCCAGAAGTAAATAATTTTATGGTATCTCGATTGAGTCCACCACTACAATCAGGGTCGAGGCAGACTTGAAAATCAGATTGAATTTTTGGTGGATTTTTTAAAACAATTGTTGGAAATTCTACATTGCAATTGGCTGCATCGGTTACCGTTAGATCATAATTTCCAGGTGAAAGATTGCTGATGGTCGCTGTGGTGAACATTCCTCCATTCCACATCAATCCATAATTTGGGACACCTCCTGATACTTGGATAGAAATTCCACCAGTAGTGTCATTATGACAACTTACCTCATCTAAAGTCAAGATTTCAACAACTAAAGAATCATTGTCCACTATCTCAATGCTATCAATTTCTAAGATACAATTGTTGGCATCGGTCACCGTAAGGGCATACATTCCACTTGGAATATCAATTAAATTTTGCGAACTCATCGAATTACTCCAGTTATAGCTATACGGGCGTTGGCCATCATCTATGTTTGAGAAGATTCTACCAGTAGATTCGCCATGACAGCTTGGAGAAAAGGAGGCTACGTTATTACCGTTAAGTATCTGATTTGCAGTTACTTCTATATCCTTAAAAATTGATAGGCATCCATTGCTATGGGTGATGGTCACTTCGTAATTTCCAAGTTCAATGTTATTCAAATCTTGGATGGTATCATTTGTGTTCCAAGCATAACTGAAGGGCGTGGTTCCTCCACTATTTATTTGAAGATCGATAGCTCCATCCGCTCTACCTACACAGGTTGGATTGGTGAGGTTGAAGTCCACATCAAGGCTTTCTGGAGCAGTTACAGTTATTGTGTCTGTAACAATGGAACAACCGTTGCTATCCGAAATGGTTACCCAATAATCACCAGCTGAGATGCCGGAAATATCTTGTGTGTTTTGACTGTTGTTCCATCTGTAATTATAGGTGCCCGAGCCTCCAATTACATTAATATCAATAGCACCTCCATCAATTCCAAAGCAAGGCGCACTGGTAATAAACGGTGCTCTGGACATTTCAATCGGATTGGGATCTGTGAGAATTATAGGAGTCATTCTTTTCAAACATCCGTTGGCATCAACGACATTTACTTCATAAGTGCCTGCTGGCAATCCTGATCGAGTTTTTCCCACACCGTTATCATTCCAAGTGTATTGATAAGGAGGGATTCCTCCAGAAGCAATTACTTCTATCTCTCCATTTGAGTCACCTGTGCAGAGTGGATTTATTTGGTAATTAATTGCAATGGAAATATCAGTTGGTTCTCCAATTGTAACCGTGTCTGATTCAAATATACATCCATTAGTATCGGTTAAAGTGAACCAATAGCTGCCTGTTGAAAGGTTTGTTGGATTTTGATTGATTGAATTATGGTTCCAGCTGAAATTATAATTTGGCTTGCCGCCAAAAACACTCACGTTTATTTTTCCATCACTTTCGTTAAAACAGCTAACGTCTTCTGGATTTGAGAGTGCAAATAAAGAATCTGGTTGGGGAACTTCAATATCTGTAATTACTGTTTCGCAAGTCCCTTCAGAAACGGTCACATTATAAAGCCCTGCGGATAGATCGATTACATCATCATTATTACTGGTATTTGGACTCCAGGTGATAGTCGGATTGTTTCCAGAAACCGTTGTGAAAATACCACCGTCATTCTCACCAAAACAAGAAATTGGACGAATGCTATCAATAGAAATATTTGCTGATGGACCATCAACAATAATATTATTCAAAACAAATTCACATCCTTCAGGCGAGCTGTCTGTAATGGTGATAGAATAACTTCCTTGAGTTAAATTAGAAATTGTATATCCACCAGATGAGTTGGCTGATCCAGAAATTGGACCGTTCCAAGCATAGTTATAATTTGGAGTCCCATCCGAAGGATTCAAAGCAATAGAACCATCATTTCCAAAACAGAAAGAAACAGGTGTAATTGTTCTGTTTATATTGTTGATACTTGTGACGGTTCTAATTAAAATAGAATCAGTATCGGAGCATTGATTTTGATCTGTAACCGTGAAGGTCATGAGGTTTTCTGCACCGTTAGTCGCTCCAGAACCTACAAAAACAACGCTTGAGGTTTGAAGGTTACTCCATATTTGGTTGTATCCGCCAATGCCTCCTGAAGCATTTCCGGTTAATAATCTTGATTCTCCTCTACACAATTGCAAAGTATCTTGATTTGGGGTAATAGTAGCTACAGGAGAGGGTAATACTTCTAAACGAACCATGGTAGAATCTTCACACCCACCATTTGTTATTTTTCTAATAAAATAGTCTGTAGAGGCTATAGGTGTAATTATTTCTGGCGGCAATATAACATTAGAATTGTTGGGAGGATAACTCGTGTAAAAGGCTCTTGTTCCAATTGTATTATTTTGATCAGAAACCTGAACGGTGGAGAGGTCAAAACTTTCACCTCTACAGATGACAGGTTCGTCAGCGGTAGATATATTTGGGAGAGTATTTACAACGACTTCAACAATACCAGGATTTACGGAACTACATTGCCCTCCTACATCCTCCAAAGCATAAAACTGATAGAGCGTTTGATTGCCATTCATTGCTTGTAAATTGTTAACAATCAATGTATCATTAACCGCCAAAACAAAAAAGTTGGTATCGTACCAAGTGATAGTGCCACCAAAGTTTGGAGTAGCAATAAGCGTATCTATTTCTCCTTCACAAAGATTTATTGGGCCTGGAACATTTGGTGGTGGTAATATGAAATCATCAAAATTTCCGTTACAATTTTCATCAATACCGTTACACGGAATCTCAGGTGAATTTAAAGCTACATTCGGATTAGAGTCATTGCAATCCAAATTATTATCGACATAACCAATCGGCTGAACGTCAAAACATTGTTGGATAAAGTTATTAGAATCTCCAAATCCATCCCCATCATTATCAACATAAAAAATGAAAGGGGGAGTGGCATTAATTGTAGAGCCATAAAAGGCTATTTCGTCAAGTGCAATATCACCGAGGCTTCCATTTCCTCGTGTTCCGACAAATCTGAATTGAGCGGATTGACCATTATAACTCGACAATGAAACTCTTGCTTCCTGCCATTGACTACCTTGGTCACCCGATTCTGACCAAAGCGTTACCCAATTTACGCCATCCGTAGTAATTTGAAATTTCAAATTATTAATGAAGACCCCATCCATGTGATATTTGAATCCAACGTGGCAAGTGTCTGTATTTTTTGTATCAACGGTCATGCAGCTTGATATCAATACGGCTTCACTCCCAGCAGCACAAAGACCAAAAAAGGAACTCGATTCTAAATAAATATAATTGCCAGAACCAGATGCATCAGTCGTCGGGCCAGTGCCAGAGGTCGGTGTACCTAATTGATAAACCGTCCAATCAATTTCATCGTTTCGAGCATTTTGCCAAAAGTCGTTTTGAATATTACAGGTACTTGTACAAAAGGTACCAAAGCAGGTATTCTGATTATCAAAATCTGAATAAACGGTCACCGGTGGCGGAGCGCAATCTGTTTCAACTACAATGCTTTCACAGGCATATTCAAAATTACCACTTCCGCAATCTTCAAAAATATAAATCTCGTATTCGGTGCCTCCTTGCAGCCCCGTGAGCGTGTAAGGTGGACAACCTGCCATTTTTTGAGTCCCTGATCCTAAGGTGAAGCCCGGAAAACCGTATTCAACTGTTGTGGTTGCACAAAATCCACCAGGTGCCCAATTTAATTGAATGGATGTTGAATCGATTTGAGCAGCAACCAGTCCAGTTGGTTTTGTGCAGTTGGCAGGCTCAAAAACCAATTCGATAAATTTTAAACTTCCAATATTGGTTGGTGCATCATCACAAATAATCAATTCCCAAACACCGTTTGGATTTGACCCGTCATTGAAGGCATTCAAGTTTCCAATGGGTAAATATCTCTTATCATAAGGAGGGCCTGCTGCTGAAAGCGGAATTTCATTACAGGCAACAGCATTGAGTAAACTCATTGAATTTTGGCAAGTCAGATCAGAAGGATCTCCAAAATCATTAAGTGTTCCTCCATTTTCATCAATTAATTGAACGGTGATTCCCGTAGGAGATTTTAACCAAATTTCTAAATCAATCAACCAGTCATGTTCAATGATTAGTTTTATTTCTTGAAGAATCACGTCAGAACCAAGACTGGTGCCGGGTTCATTTCTTACTTGAATGGAGGCATTTCCAGTAAGACAATCGGTATCTGGAATTTCTAAGTCAATTCCACAACCACTTTTATTTAAAATATGAGTAAAAAAAGTACCTGTTGTGGACCAGCTCCCTGCAACTCCTGCACAAATGGCTCTGACACGGAATTCATAAAATACTCCTGGGCCTAATGTGTCGATATTGAATGGATTGGCGGTGATGCCAATATGAGTTGGAATGCCAGTAAAAGTATTCCCTTTCCTGATTAATTCCAGATCCCATTGTGTTTCTTGAGGACTGTTTACAGATAACCAACTGAGGTTGGCCGAGGTATCCGTAAGAACCACAGCTTTTAGCCCAATAGGGGGTTGATTATTCGAATTATGTATAGAAGTGTTGTTACTCCAAAGGGTAGAGGTGGAGCTTATAAAAAATGTGAGGACAATTACTGTAATTAAAATTCCTTTGGGAATCTGCATCATGCTTTTCCGAATTTGCAATGTTCATTTGATTGAAACAGGGTTTGGGCTTCAAAATGGTACGTCTCGATTCGTATTTTTCGTTGGAAAAAGCAAATGGGCTTAGATAAAAATAAAATATGTTCTTCTACTTTCTCTTTAGTTGATCAAAGATAGGGAAAACCTTTTTTCAGTCAACCCTTCCTTCTATTATTTTTTGTCCATTCTTTACCGAATTAGTGTAATATCGCCTGTTTTGGGAATTGATTTTTGATTGGGCAAGCTGATGGTTACTTGATAAATATAGACGTCAGGTGGTTGGTTTTCATCATTAAAAGTGCCATCCCAGCCTCTTTCATTGTTGTCATTATCGTAAACTAAGCCGCCCCATCTATTGAAAATTCGCATAGAGGTGATTTCTGCTTTTGGGGAAATGATTGGTCTGAAAAAATCATTTCTGCCATCATCGTTAGGGGAGAAAATGTTGGGATATATTATTTCATCGGATGGAAGCACGATTTTGGAAGTGGCAAAGGATGCTTCGCAATCATCAGTAGAAATGATTAGTTCAATCTTAGTGTTTCCTTCCTCAAGTATCAGGTAATCTAATAAGGAAGAATCCGATACAGATACATCATTAATAAACCATTCGTACGAAACTATATTTGTATTTGATGGAGAGACATTTGGTTCAACCAAAATTCTACATCCATTGTAAAGCGTATCTGCGTTTTCTGGTTCTATAAAGGTTAAACTATTTATTGAAAATGGATCACCTACGAATATCTGGATGGAATCTGATGCAACTCCGCACAAATTTGCTGCTTCAAAATTCACAGTAATCAATTCATCATTTGTTGCCACAAATTCGATATTTTCTGTTTGATCCCCAGTTGACCAATTAAAATCTCCATTGGAAGCATTGGTGGCAGTGGTTAAATTCACAATTTCGCCTTGACAGGCCAAAACCTCATCGGGTTGAATTTCTACTTTTGCTCTTTCCGTAACCGAAACAAAAACGGAATCTGTAAAAACACAGTTGTCATTTGTGGCTTCCAATATGACAATCACTCCACCAGAGTTTTCAGGTAGAATAAGAGATGGGGTTGTACAATCAACACAATTTAAACTTCCTCCAGTAGTGCTCCATTGATAATTTAGATTTTGGTCAATGATTCCGGTTTCAATAATTAGTTCATCGCCCGAACAGCCATCCAATTGGTCATTTTCAAAAGTAAAATCATCCACAAAAACGATGGTTTCTAAAGTGTCTATGCTACAAAGTCCCACAATTTCTACTTCGTAAGTCGTTGTCTGTGAGGGACTTGCAATGGGGTTGGGGCAATCTGTACAGGAAAGGTCATTGATCGTTAACCATCGATATTGAACTCCTCCTAAAGCTTCTAATTGCGTGCTGCTGCCAACACAGATATATTTATTTTCTGATATGGAATAATCATCTTCTGGGTTGCCCAATACTCCAGGTGTCGTCGCAGAAAAGTCTATAGCTACTCCGACATTTGCGAAAGCGCCATCATAATCATTGATCAGAATTAGATAATACGCTCCTTCTCTAACATCCATTCGAGTAACAAAACCATCGCTGTCTTGGTCTTCACAAGTATCAGAAATGGAGCTGTTGTCTATGGGGCTAACATCAACAAGACCTGTCAATTCATAGCCTCTTGAAATGTCTGCATAACTACTTCTGATGGGCTCTCGACTTCCCGAATAATTGCAAAATTGGTCAATACTTGAAATGGGCCCCCAGATATTGATATCAAAATCAGATGGAGTTCGTGGGTTAGCGTCGCCGAGTATGAACCCAAATTTTCCATCAGTTTGCGCTTGAAAATACATCCAAGTGTAGTCTGGAGAAATAATCTCTCCCCAGCATCCATCATTGATTCCATCTATTAAAAAATTTGGGTCTCCCATCCCAGGTCGAATACCAACTATTACGGGCTCATCAACGTCGCATCCTGTAATTGGAATTGCATCTTCGCATTGCGATGCTTCTGGAAATAAATCCAAGCATTCCAATCGTTCTACTTTGAGATTGAAATCAGTACAAATTGTAGGATTGGCAATTGCAAAATAGTATCGACCGGGATTCTCTAATTTTACAGAAGGAATGACAGCTTCTCCTAATCCAAAAAAGGCGAAAGCTTCATCATAGGCCAAACACTCGTTGGCTACATCAGGACAATTTTCATAAACGGCCAATCCAGTTACGAAATTTATTCCCGTTGCCTCCAAGTAAATGCACTCGTTTCCTGGAGAGTCATAGACAAAAATGTATTCTTCTCCATTAAGGAAAAATGAAAAGCAAGGGTTTTGCTGCACGGAATTACCTGCACCACAGGTTGTCAAATTATTGACTTCAAAGGGTAAACTTGGTATTAAATAGGGCTCCTCACAAGTAACAAGGGTAGAAGGGGCGCATGGGTTCGACTCACATTTCCAATTTAATTTAAAACCATCAAACCTAAAACTTCCATCTGAAATAAACTGAAAGGTAACGCAGCCAGCGGGCAGTTGGAGTTGGCGATTAGAACCCATTCCATCAATCTGTTCGATAATAATTCCATTGACATCGGCACCAGAATAGATAATTAATTGATCAGAAAATTCTTCAATGTTGTAACTTTCTAAGTCCAATGAAATACACTCATGTGGTAGAACAGGGCAGACCGTAAATACAAAGTCTTCATCATCATCATATTGACCATTTTCTCCACCAGAATCAAATAAGGTGCCCTCACATAGATTGGAAGATAGGTCTGTACCAAGGATGAATTCAGTTTGACTGAAAGAAAAAATAGGTAAGAAAAATAGAAAAAATAGAATTCGAATATTCATGACCAACTTTTGGATGTAGAGGTGTCGGCTTAGGCTGCGAAGGTATGAAAAATGGCCGATTTCTGTAACGGAGTTCTTGATTTCATTCTTTGAAGGAAGTTAAAAACAAATCCTTTGATTTTCGTTAACTGAAAGAGATTTAGAAAATATAAAATATTTGAAGTGGAAAAAATTTAGTTTTTTCGAATCTTTGCCCTTATGCAAAAAACATTGAAACAATATAATGGCTCTATGAAGCGCTGTGTCGATCTTTTTGTTAAAAAAACAAAAGACTATGGCACGGCTTGGCGCATCTTACGGCCAAGTTCGTTGACCGATCAGCTCTACATCAAGGCAGCGCGTATCCGTAGCATTGAAGAAAAAGGCGTTCAAAAGGTAGAAGATTCTGTAGAAGGAGATTTTATAGGATTGGTGAATTATAGTGCAATGGCCTTGATTCAGCTCAAACTAAATGAAGACACGCCATTAGAAATGAAGCCAGCCGAAATTGAACCAATGTTCATCTCGGAAGTTGAGAAAGCAAGGGATTTAATGTTGCTCAAAAATCATGATTATGGAGAGGCTTGGCGCGATATGCGTATTTCTTCTTTCACGGATTTAATTTTGCAGAAGTTGCTGAGAATCAAGCAGATAGAGGGTAATTCAGGTAAGACGATTGTCTCTGAAGGAATAGAAGCAGGGTATCAGGACATTATCAATTATGCTATGTTTGCGTTGATAAAATTTGAAGAATCAAAAAATTAGTTTTAATAATTCAGAATAATATAAGATGAAAGTAACCTTGACCGGCCTATTAATTTTTGTAGCCTTAGTTGCCGCTGTGATTACGGGTCTAATGAAGTGGCTTTATAGAGGCAAACCAAACTGGTTGATGTCTTACCTCCAGAATTTCTCTGGGGTGTTTTTTATCGTTTCAGGAGCCGTAAAAGCAGTTGATCCGCTTGGTATGGCTTACAAAATGGAGCAATATTTTGCAGAGTTCGAATCTGTTTTTTCGGAAACATGGATGAGTTTTATTGTTCCAATGTTTACGTGGATGTCGAGTATTTCCTCCACGGTGGCATTGGCCATTATTGTTCTTGAAATTGTTTTGGGAATCATGTTGATCATAGGCTATTGGAGAAAATTTACCGCTTGGGCATTTTTCCTTTTGATAGTAATGTTTACTTTTTTGACGGGTTTCACGCACCTGACAGGCTATGTTCCAGGTGATGTGAATTTCTTTGATTTTGCAAATTGGGGAGAATATGTTGACACCAATAGAAAAGTAACGGATTGTGGATGCTTTGGAGATTTTCTAAAATTAGAACCTAAAACTTCCTTTTTTAAAGATTTAGGGCTTTTAATTCCTGGTTTCCTTTTTATACTTTTTTGGCGTTCCAAACATCAGTTGTTTACCAATGGTTGGAGAAGAATGATTACGATTGGTTCTTTTGTAGGAATCACGCTGTTTTGTTTATCCAATTACGTTTGGGATATTCCTTCAGTTGATTTTCGACCATTTTTTGAAGGACAACATGTTCGTCATCAAAAACAATTGGAAGTTGACGCAGCCTCCAATGTAAAAATTACAGATTATAAAATGACCAACAAAGAAAGTGGTCAGGTAGTCCAAATTCCATTTGCTCAATACATGAAAGAATTTGCCAGTTACCCGAAAGAAGAGTGGAAATTGGAACAAATTCGCTCTGAACCAGAAGTAGCAGCGACTAAATTGAGTGATTTTGAAATGAGTAATGCAGACGGTGATGATGCTACCGAAGAAATTTTAGGAGATGCGAATTATAATTTCTGGGTGGTGAGTTACAAATTACCGAGTAAATCTACCACCAAAACTATTGCCGTTCCTGACACAACTTGGGTAATGGATACGTTGAAATTGACGGGTTTGGATTCTTTTGAATTGAGACCACGTGTCGAATCAGTAGGGGAGAAGACCTTGACAAAAGATTCATATACTTTTGATGCTGGCTTAGTTGGAGATTATATTTCTAAAATAAAACCGATGGCTGAAGCTGCTGAAGCAGATGGTTTTAAAACCAGAATTCTAACTAAATATGAAGACCCAGGAAAGTTGGATAATTTCAGACATACCATTCAATTAGGTGCTCCAATTTATACGGGTGATGATATTTTATTGAAAACGATAATTCGCTCTAATCCAGGGGTTGTGCTGATGAAGGATGGCATGATTATCAAGAAATGGCACATCAATAAGTTGCCTGATTATGCATCGATTAAGAAGAATTTTATAAAATAGAATGAATAGATTTTGAAAATGAAATCCCGAATCTTAGTCTTAAGATTCGGGATTTTTTTTGTGAAAATTTTTTGTATTTCTTTGGCAGTTTGTTCGCGAAATTTGATGATAAATTTTTGAATTCCTTTTTGCCACGTACTTCCTTAAATTTTTAAACAACTTCTGTAGAGATAAACCGAAAAATTTTAAGTCATCTGAAACAAAAATTCACCTCAAGTATTCTTTATCCTCAATTTCCATGAACTACTTATTTCCCTCTTGAGTTTTGGATAAGAGAAGTAAGGAGGTCCAATAAGTGAAAATGTAATAGACAAAAAAAACGCCCCGACAAATTAATGTCGAGGCGTCTATGTTTCTATTTAAAAAATATTCTAATTCACTACGAATCTTTTCGTTAGAACTCCCACTTCAGATTTAAATCTAAGTAAGTAGATTCCTGGTGCGAGTGCATTCACATTATGTGAAATTTTGTATTCACTTACTCCAAACGAATCATCCGAAATAACATCTAATTGTTTTCCAGTAATATCCAAAATATCAATCACGAGTTCCTCCCCTCGGAGCAATTGGAATTCTATGTTCAAGTCTTCCGAAACTGGATTTGGATATAGACTTAAATCATAGAGTTTTTGTAGCTCCGCTGTTGAGTTCGTTTGAGATTGATTGATGGTAATTGTTACATCTGGAACGCCCTGAATTGGAGTGGAAAGCGTTAAGGTAGCCATTCTCGGAGAAGGAGTAGGATTGGTTTCATATCTAACCACTACCAACTCATCGCTCATACCAAAAGCATTTACAGGTTGCGCCCAAGTTGCATCCGAATTAATATTCCATGATAAATTTGAAATCACATTAAACTCAACGGTTCCTTGGAAAGAACCAACTGTGAAATCTTTAGTATCGGCATCTAACAATGGAGAGAACCCACCTTGTGTCAACGTAATGGTCTGATCCGGTAACCCAGGAGATTTCACTACAACCGTTGCAACTCGATCATCAGCCGTTGGATTAGAACTAAACGATATTACAAAAAATCCAGTTCCACTTCCTGTTTCAGGGGTAAGCTCCACCCAAGGTGCATCTGTACAAACCTCCCAATCATTATTGGAAGTGATATTGACAATCTGGTTGCCAGGAATACTTGTTTTTGAAATATCAGTCGGCGACACATCAATGAATAAAGGAACGGTTCCTTGCTGATTGATTTCTACCGTTTTGGTAGCAACACCACCTGCTCCTGTAATGGTTAAGATGGCTGTTCTGACATTCGGATCTGTGTTTTCTGAATAATTAAACCTAAACTCTCCAGAGTTGCTTCCACTCACACCAGAAGTAGGCGTCAGCCAAGTTGTAGCTGCTGCAGGAACATCAATATCCCAAGATACATTTGAAAGTATGCGGAACATTTCATCACCTGCGTCAGCAGTAAGGTTAATAACCTCTCTATCAACATCAAGGAAGAAATCTGGAGCGGCTTGATTTACTTCAATGTCTTTTGACAAGCCACCACCTGTAATAGTAATGAGCGCTGTACGAGAACCTCCAGTATTATTTTCATCATAACTGAAAGATACTGATTGATCACCTGAATCCATGATGGTTGAGAAATTATTGACCCATCCAGCACTTGCAGAAATAACCCATCCAACATTAGCGGTAATATCGAATGATTCCATTCCAGAATCTGAATCCACATTGATGACCTCCGGAGTGGCATCTAAAATGGCATTCTTTCCAGCTTGTGTGACAACGATTTCTCGCGTACCTGTGCCTCCAAGACCTGTAATAGTGATGGTAGCAGTACGTGGCGCTAAATCAGTATTTTCTTCATAATCGAAAGTGATATTTTCATTTCCACTACCAGAATCAGTAGGATTGTATCCGGTTATCCAACCATTTGCATCATCCGTTATTTGCCAATCTACATTTGAAGTGATATTGAATCCATTCGAACCAGCATCAGCGGTTAGGTTGATTGCATTTTTATCAACATTCAAATTATTATTAACGCCTTCCTGAACGATTTCGACAATAACATCTGGTACTCCAACTCCGCTAAAGGTAATTGTTCCTGTACGAGGATCAGGAGTGCCATTCTCATCATAAGTCAAGGTGACTTCAGTTGTTCCAGCTGTACCCATTTCAGGAGTGATACTCCACCATGAGCCAAGTGTTCTAACTGTTTGCCAATCAATGTTTGAATTAACTGTAATCGTTCTTGTACCTCCTGGGCTTGCAGTTAAATTGATCAGGGTAGGAGTCACGGTCAATTGAGCAGCCACTGCACCCGCTTGAGAAACTGTGACGGTTCTATCCGTCAATCCTGGAGAACAGATTGTAATTAAGCCAGTTCGTGGATCACTTGAAGAATTCTCAGCTACTGTAACTGAAATAGTTCCATCTCCACTCCCTGAAAGAGGAGTGATGTTGAGCCAAGTATCAGATGTTTTGACTGTCCAATCTACATCTGCTGTGATATCAAATGAAGTATTCGTTTGACTGGCATCAACGTTCAGGATGGTTGGGTTGACAGATAAATTACCCATTCTTCCTGATTGAGTTACGGTTAGTACTTGATCTGGAAGACCCGCAGCACAAATACGAACCTCTGCCATACGTTCTGCTAAATCAGGGTTTTCATCATATTCAATTTCTAAATTTGAATTTCCACTTCCCTGCGTTGGAGAAATGGTTAGCCAAGTCGCGTTTGTTTTAACTGTCCAATCTGTATTGGAAAGAATGCTCGCAGAAGTTAAGCCTGCACCTTGATCTACTGTTATTGAAGTTGGGTCAATTTCCACGAAAGTGGCCACACCTGCTTGTGAGATAGTGATAACCTGATCAGGTTGTCCCTGAGAGCAAATCGTTACAGTTCCCATACGAGGATCTACAGAAGTATTTTCATCATAAGAAATGTTGATGGAAGCGTCACCGTTACCCATCATTGGGTCAGCTTGAATCCAACTATCACTTACTTTTACCGTCCAATCTACATTTGCACTTAGACTTATTGATTCGTTACCCGCTGGGAATTGAACATTAATATCATTTGTGTTAACTGTGAATATTACGCCTGAGCCAGCTTGTACAACTGTTACGGTGATTGATACTGAATTATCGTTTCCACAAATTTCAAAAGTACCGGTTCTTCCAGCCGTACTTGTGTTCTCATCATAAGTGATGGTAAGTTCGGCATCTCCTGTTCCACTCATTGCCATTACACTTGTTATCCAAGCATCATTGATGTTACAAATCTCCCAATCTACATTGGAGGAAAGTTGAACTGTTGCGGTGCCTTGCGGAGCAGTAACATTTATGGTTTGATTATCAATTGTGAAATCAACTGTTTGCCCTTCTTGAGTAACTGTAATAATTTGGTCTGGACATCCAGCAGCAGATACGGTTACGGTACCTGTCCTTGGATCGATACTGGTATTTTCTGCGTACTGAACTGTGAAGGAACCATCATTACTTCCTGATTGAGTAGGAAGGCTTATCCAAGAGTCATTTGTTGAAACTGTCCAGTTTTTATTAGAAGAAATACTTACGTCTTCCATTCCAGCAGGAGCGGTAACATTAATTGTATTTCTATCAACTGCTAAAGTTCCAGCAGCTCCGTTTTGTGTAATAGAGACGAGAATTTCAGTTACAACTGTTCCTTTTGTTGAAATTACAACACTTCCTGTTCTACTTGAAGGAGAAGTGTTTTCTGAAAAATCGAGTACAACGTCTCCGTTTCCAGTTCCGTTGGCTCCTGAACCAATAGTAATCCAAGAATCATTTGAAACAACACACCAATCCCCATTAGAAGTTACTTTAACCGTACGGGAAGTCATCGGTGCATCAACGGTAATGTCCAAAGGAGATACATCAAGTGTTAATCCTGCTCCTTCCTGAGTTACCTCAATTGTTCTTGATAATGCGCCACATGAAATAGTAATTGTACCAGTCCTTGGAGAGGTATCCATATTTTCAGTATAACTGAAATCTACTGTTCCGTTACCATTGACGGAGCCTTGTGGGTCTGTAATTGTAATCCATGAATCATTACTAACTGCGGTCCATTCACAATTACTGGTTACGGTAATTTCTTCAAATCCAGCAGGTGCAGTTACATTTATGGTTGTGGGATTTACGGTTAAGTCTGGTGCAATTCCTGTTTGTTTGATTACAACCACTTTTGGTGGGGCATTCATTACTTCCACCATCACGTTTCCATACCGGGTAGTGCCAGTGTTGTTTAGAATTTGCACGTCAACTGTTCCATTTCCAAATCCACTTGAGCTTGGTCCAGGAATTTGCATCCACGAAGCATCATCCGAAACTGTCCAGAAAAGATTGGAAGAAGTGACGTTAAACATTGCAATTTGAAGATCTTGGTTGACACATATCGTATCTTCACTTACCTCAAAAACAAATCCTTGACCACTCTGGAAAACTGTAAGTTCCTTTGATGGCAAGCCAGGTGCGGTAAGTGTAATAATGGCTGTTCTATTTGTTGGTGCCACATTCTCTGTGTAGGTGGCAGTCACATTTGCATTTCCACCTCCAATGTTTCTATTTAAAGTAAGCCAAGAGACATTGGACATAATGTCCCAATTGGGCTGATTTGAAATTACATCAAATAAGAAAGTGCCACCAGGGCTATCTAAATCAATTGTTGTAGGTGCAAGACATAAATTTGCCACTCCACCTTCTTGATTGATGGTTATGGTTATCGGGTTCACTCCAGGGCCAGTAATCGTAATGGTTCCTGTCCGTGGAGTAGTAGAGTTGTTTTCTTGCCAGCCCAATACGATTTTTCCATCCCCTAAACCTCCAACTGGGCCAATGCCTTGGCCATCTATATCTATCCAAAGATTAGAGGTTGCAAGTCCCCATGAAACGTTGGATTCGATGAAAATACAAGTATCACCAGCACCAACACCAACATTGAAGGTCGTTGTGGGAGTTACGTTTAGAATATTCCCTGCACCTTCTTGTCTAATGATTACCAATACATCAGAAACCCCATTTGACCCAGTTATGAATATACTGTCTGTTCGTTGAAACGGGTCACGATTTTCTTCATAATCAATATTGATGGTTTGGTTTCCATTGCCAGAAGTGGTGCTCAATGTGTACCAAAATTGATCTGCATCTATTTCCCAATCTACATTAGAACTAATTGAAAATGATTCCATGCCTGCAGGAACGCCAACATTGACAAAGCTTTTATCAGCTTCTAAGAAAGGAGCTTCGGCTAACTGTTTGACCACTAGATTGGCTGGGGGAGTACCTGCTGCTGTTATACCTAAATCATAATATCTAATGTTAGCTGTTGGATTAGCTTGATAATCAATTGAAACTGTTTGTGTACCATTGCCTGCGGTTGGTGTTGTTGTAAACCAGCCGGAGTTATTGTCAATTGTCCAATCAACATTGGCTTCTACTTCAAATGATTCAGTGCCAGAAAGGGCAGGTAAGCATAAGGTATCCAAATTAATACCTACAAAATCATTTCCAGGTCCTTGTTCGATTATGATTATACCTGGTGCAGCAGGTTGTCCTTCAACAAATAAAGTATCGCTTCTTGCTGCCCCAAGATTTCGCTCAATTGTAACAGTGAATTGGCCGTCTTTATCACCTCCCGAACCCACAAATGGAACAATCCAATTAGCATCCTTGGGAGTTACACCCCAAATTACGTTCGCGCTTACATCAAAGGTCAAGTCTTCTCCATCTGGGTCAGCTGTAATTACTCCATCGGGCGTTACATCAAGGAAAGGGATAGTTCCAATTTGAGTTACGGTAACTGTTTTTGGAGGAGCCCCGCGTCCTTTAATGATGACTTCTCCTACTCGGTTGGTTATCTCAAGATTTTCTTGCCAATTAATTGTAACGATACCATTTCCATTCCCAGAATTAGGAGTAACATTTAGCCAAGGGTCTAGCGATTCTGCAGTCCAATCTAAAGGAAGATTAGTTGTTATGCCAATATCTCTCGATCCGCTTGGGTAATCAACAAATAAATCTTCAGGATCAATATTTAAAAATAGGCTTTGATCAAAGACTTCAACATTATCAACAAAAAACCAAGTGTTATTATTTCTATATGGTAGTCCATCTGTGATTCCTACGGACGGGTCGAGTGTATTGAACGCTAGTCCGAGCCAGTTGCCATTTGAGCCTTGCCCAAGCAAGGTATTACTGAAATTGTAAGAAGCAACTGCCACTCCTTGAATAAAGATGGTTGTTACGTCTTCGTCAAAGTCAATTAACTGAACGTATTCTATCCATGTATTATCATTATAGGAAAAGTTGTATTGGGTTCCTCCTGATAAAATATAGCCGTTGCCACCTACTTCAAAAAAGACATGGTTAGCCCAATTTTCGTTGGTAGGGTCACCGTCAAAAGATAAGTCGTGAAGGGTTTGCATTTGCGCCTCGCTTCCATTCGGAATATAGAGCATCATACTGACTTTCATTTTACCTTGACCTCCAATAGGTTGACCAAAAGGTAAACAAACGACATCATCCCACTGAGAACCAGATGCTCCAGCTACAATTTGCATACCTGTGATCCCGCTAAAAGATTGAGTGAAAGACCCTCTTGGTGATTGGCCAGCTGGCGCTCGATTATCTCCGTCTCCATCATTTAAAAACCAACCGTTCCTGGGGGTAGTAGAAACAATTAATTCTTCATCATTATAATCATCAAAATCTTCACAATAAAGACCACCTGATGATTCGCAAAATCTTCCAGCGTTTTCATAAAATCTGAAATCATCAACTAAATATTCTGTGATGGCTCCTTCTGAGTAAAACTCCATGGCTGCAGCAACAGCGGTGCCGTTGGTTCCATTTCGCCAATAGCTAAAGGGCCAAGAGTGAATTTGAGTCCCTGCAAAACTCAGGCTAGCCATGTCGTTGTCAATGTCAATGTTCAGGACAAACTCCTTGAATACTGGGAAAGAACTAAAAACATTTCCTACTGATGCTCCTGGATTGGTATTCCCAGCAAATAATTTCCCAAAGGTTACACCTGAAAAATCATTGAGCTCCATTCTGATATCGAATGCTACTTCATTATTTTGAGGGTTATCTTTATCATAAACATGATACATTCTAAAGTAGCCTTCTTTTCCCGCTTCCATGGATACCGAAAACTTCATAATATGAGAACCGAACGATCTGTTTCCTAAATCAATTACGGTGCTTTGCCCGTTGGTGACTCTCAATGCATTTTCTCCTGATTTGGCGCCTGTTGGACCTGTGGGTTGATATACTTGGCCATCACTCGTGCCGGTCTGTGTCAAACAATCTGATTGAGGAGAGACTGGGCCTGGGTCGTAAGAGTCGAAATTTTCACAAATATCAACCGTTGGGTCTTGACAAAAACACTTGTTGGCAAGAGGCTGCATAGTTATCGTGATATCGTAATCCCCAGTTCCTGCAGCGCCTCTATCTACAATGAAGTAATAAGGCTCAAGTGCATTGATTGCTATTTCTTCATTTACGGAACCACTTGACCAAGTGTTGTAGCAACTATCTGGATTACAACCATCTCCTTGAATTAATGTCAATCCTGGCCCGTTGAATGTTAAGATCGCCTCACCTTCTACTGCTGAAATAAAATAATGACCGACTTCGCTTCCTGACTGTGGAGGAAGACTACAAGCGTAATTTACGAAATTTCCAAATCCGTCAGAAGTATTACCTGAATAGGTAACACCGTTTGCTAAGGAAACAATGGTTCCGCATCCAGTACCAGGGAAACTTATCAAAATATCGTAGGCTCCGCCCTCAGAGTCTTCTTTTACATCTACAAAGAAGAAGTAAGTCTGGCCTGCCACCACATCAAATGAATCTCTCACGCTGGGCGCTCCTGTCCAACTTTCCAAACAGCTATTTGCGTTACAAGCTGTCGTCATGAATAAATCCATTTGTTCAGGGACATTTTCACTATAATACAAATAGGCTCTTCCGTCACTCGAAGGAGTAAAAGAATGACCTCTCTCATTTCCTAAATAAGTTTCTCCACTACAATTATAGCTTTGTACATTGGCCGTACCCTGATCTCTTGTGTCACCAGAGAAAATAACTCCTTCTTCCAAAACGGCATCCGTGTTGCAGGCTGCATTCGGAAAACTAATTCTGAGGGTATATTCTCCTCCTGGACTGTCCTCCACTACATCGGTTATAAAGGTGTATTCTTCCCCACCAGTTGCAAAGAAGGAATCTCTGACAATTGGCGCTCCTTCCCAGAAATCTGTACAGTCTTCTGGTTTACATTCAGGAACCAATAATAGGTTCATTTGCTCAGGAATGTTTTCTGTGTAAGTGATATATGCCCATCCTGAAACATTTGGTTTAAAAACGTGTGCAATTTCAGTTCCGCGATGTGCTACGGTTGTACAAGCGTAATCATCAAATTCAGTGGCACCACCATTTCTTGAATCTCCGCGATAGGTAATCCCAGGCTTCAATTCAATTTTTGAAAAACAATCAAAAACTTCTTCCAAACAAGAAGCCAATTCTACTTTTTGTCTTACTAAATTCCCAGGTTCAATACCAAAACCATTTTCAAAATTAATTCCAGGAGCTGCGAGGTGGCAATAACTCATAATGGTTCCTCCATTAGTTGGTGTTGGGCCTCTTGAACATCCACCTTCAGTTGGATAACAATCATCAAGTGCGGAATTACCACCAGGCCCCCAGTTACATGCTTGCGTATGAGGAGAACCTAAATTGTGACCCATTTCGTGGGTAAATACTTCTACTGACCAAGAGTAGGTAGGAACAGGAATTAAACGAGAATCGATACCACTTACAGCGTGGCCTCTTCCTTTAAAACATAATACGTCCAACCAAGCTACACCACCACCATATTGGTGGGTAGAAATATAATGTGCTAAATCTCCGTCGAAAGAATCTCCGACGGTATTCATCATTTCATCCAAAGCTGCTCTTGTACTCGTTTTGGGATAAGGATCGTTCGCCGCATAAACCATCCAACCTGAAATTCTGGTAAGAATTTGCTCGTTTGCATAAAGCATAGCCACTTCATTGAACAGCCCTGTGAAGTGATCAACCACATTTTGTTCATCACTACCAAAATCACGATACATCACATTATCCGCCTCAATCCAAACTCTCACTACATTGGCTTGTTTTTGTGCAGTAACACCATTTATACTGTTGAGTGTAGAAAGCATATCTACTGCCTGACTTTCCTCTGCTGTTACATCACAACCATGGGTGGGGGGAGTTTTTAAATCTTTTTCCTTATAAAGTATATAGGAAGACTCAGTGTCTTTTGAATATTTATTGATGGGGCCGAGGTTATAGTTCTGACCCCCAAAAGTTAATATTCCCATCACCTTTTTTTCGAAAATACTAATGGAGACGAGGGATTTGGGATATCCTTCAACCTTACCGTGATAATAAAGACCTTTCTTATATTTAAATTCTTTTTTCCCGTCTTCCGTCATTACCATTGATTTGTAATCGTCGGTGAGGATTTGAGCTTCTGTGAGAGAAAGTTGTAGTTCTTCCTCCTCTCCTGGTAACAAAAAGTTTAGATTGCTTGGTCTTTCGTTGTACAACGAGGAGAGTGATTTACTACTTAGATCAAGATAAACTCCTCCAGTCAAATCCTTGAACTCACCTTTGCGTGAATTTCCTACATCGAATAGAGAATAGGTTCTAATTTCTTCCTCTTTTGGAGGAGGAGTGTTCTCGGGATTATTGGTTGCAAAAAACAGGAAACTAAACAAAGCCGGTAGGAGGCTGTAGGTAAAGTTCTTCATTATCGACACGGTTTTTTTATAAAAAAATATTTTTTAACAGTAAATGGGCTAATCTCTCAGAAATTATGATCTAATGTTCAGCCTAATTTATTTTCTATTAAGTAAGTAGTTCGCGGAAATTGAGAATTGTTTTGGTGCCAATTGAGGCATTTTTTTTTGAATAAAAATTATCGAAGAGTGGTGCCAAAAGAAGCTCAATAATTTTGGACGCTTTCTTAATTCAATAAAAATCCCAAAATAGCAGTAAAAGAAGTGGCGAAACGGATCCTTATTAAAATTTTATGTTTGACATGTTACAAACTACAAATATTGTGACCTTAACAGCTAATTTTCTGTTGAAAGCTTATTGGAAAAAGTGAGAAAGTTTGTGTTTTCTTGAAGGCATGCTTTGAATAAAATTACTTTTTAACCAAAAGTCACAATAAAAATAAGGTTATTTATGTAAAAATCCTATCGAGGAAATCTCTTTAGGCTTTTTATCTTTACCTTTTTTTAATAAAATATTTTACTGTGAATAAGCTACCAATTGGATACCTCACCCTATTAATTTGCTGCTTCGTTTTTGGATGTACCCCAAAAGTAGCTGAACCCATTGTTGCAGATTCGCAATCTACAGCCCCGCCACCCGTTGACGAAAATCTTAGTAAGTGCCCTAAATTCAAGGATGCACCCAACCCAGATCAGGCGGAAAGTGACTATGTGGTTTATAGAGATTTTTTGAAGGCTGGCACTTACGATCAGGCATTTAAGCTGTGGCAAAAAGTGTATGAAGTGGCTCCTGCTGCTGATGGAAAACGAGCAACAGTCTTTGAAGATGGTATTTGGTTTTATAAACGCTTGTATAGTGGAGAAGAAGATGAAGCCGTCAAAGCACAATATGAAAGGTCGATAATTGGCTTTTTTGACGAGATAGCGGATTGCTATGGGCAGCCTAAATGGATTGCTGCTCGAAAGGCTTTTGAGCAATATTACACCTTTGGGGCAAAAGATAAAATGGCCATTTACAATCAGTTCAAAAATTATATTGATAAGGAAGGGAATAAAACTCAGGCATTCGTATTCAATCCATTTACTGCCTTATTAATGGAACTTCATGGTGAAGGGAAAATTACGACTGAAGAGGCAAGAGAATATGAAAAGAAAATTCGAGACATTATCAATCATAATTTAGAAAATGCCAAAACGTCTGAGAAAGAGGCTTGGGAGATTGTTGATAGTTATGCGCCGCTCCGTTTGGATGAATTTGAAACTGTCAAGGGGTTTTATAATTGTGAATATTTGGTCAATAAATATTACCCAATGTATGAAGAAGCCCCAGATGATTGTGATAACATGTTGACGGTACTAAGTAAAATGAAATTTGGCGGTTGCGGCAGAGAAAATACATCCTACAATGAGATACTTACAAAGTATGCATCTAAATGTGTTGAGAAAAAGAAAAACCCTTGCTACGAGGCTTTGCAAAATGCTCAATATCAGGAAGCTATACAATGTTTTTCTGATAAAGTAAACTCTTCTGGTGACCCAATGGAGCAAGCAAAATTTGCGCTTTTGATAGCTAAAATTTATTACACTCACCTCAAGGATTTTCCGTCTTCAAGAGCGTGGGCAGAAAAGGCCGCAGGCTATCGCTCAGGATGGGGAGAACCTTATCTTTTGATAGGAAAATTGTATGCATCCTCTGGGCCAAAATGTGGCTCAGGACGAGGATGGAATTCTCAGGTGGTAACTTGGCCTGCAATTGATATGTGGAAAAAAGCAAAGCAGGTTGATCCGTCTGTTGCTGATAAGGCAAATAAAAACATCAGGCAATATACCCAATATATGCCTGATGTTGAACAGATTTTTCAGCGTCAGCTGAAAGAAGGCGATTCGTTCTACGTGCCATGCTGGATAAAGCGAAACACAACTATCCGAGCTGCAAAATAAATCATGAATAAGGGATTGAGCAAGGTGCTCAATCCTTTATTTTACCCTCCAATCCCTAATTTCCTTTTATGTCAATTTCGCCTCTTTTTTTGCTCTTTGTTGTAGCGGCCTATTTTGGTGTTTTATTACTTATTTCCAGAAGGACTGCTGCAAATGCCAACGATGCTGACTTTTTTATCGGTAGCAGGGAGTCTAGTTGGATTATGGTTGCCATTGGCATGATTGGGACTTCCCTATCTGGGGTAACTTTTATATCAGTTCCTGGAACGGTTGGAGCAGGAGGAGCAAATCAGGCCTTTGCTTACATGCAAATGGTTTTTGGGTATCTACTTGGGTATTTTATAATTGCCACGGTTTTGATGCCGATTTATTACCGGCATAATCTCACCTCTATTTATACTTTTTTGGAACAAAGAATGGGCACTTATTCCTACAAAACAGGAGCAGTTTTCTTTCAAATTTCAAGATTGTTGGGTAGCTCGATGCGTGTATATTTGGTGGCTTTGGTTATCCAAAGTTTTATTTTGGGACCAATGGGAGTGCCCTTTTGGATAAATATCGTTTTGACACTCGGAATGATTTTGATTTATTCTTCAAAAGGAGGAATAAAAACCATTGTGGTCACGGATACGATTCAAACCGTGGCGATGCTTTCAGCTGTGGTGATGACCATTTATTTTTTGGGTCATAAAATGGGATTGGGATTAGGAGGCATCATTTCCGAAATCCAAAATTCAGCATATTCCCAGATATTCTTTTTTGAAGGAGGGTGGAGCGATCCCAATAACTTTTTCAAACAATTTATTAGTGGTGCCTTGATTGCTATCGTGATGACGGGGCTTGATCAGGATATGATGCAAAAGAATTTGAGTTGTAAAAATATCGGTGATGCTCAAAAAAATATGTTCACCTTCTCTGTCGTTTTAGTTTTTGCCAATTTGCTATTTCTGGCTTTGGGAGCTTTGATTTGGATTTTTGCTACTCGTGAAGGCATTGAAATTCCTACTCGAATAATTGGGGGAGAAACAGTTGCTGCTTATGATCTTTTGTATCCAACTATAGCTCTGGAACATTTACCGCCTATTGCTGGTGTTATCTTTTTTATTGGATTGATAGCTGCTGCTTATTCAAGTGCTGACTCAGCACTGACCGCTTTGACGACCTCTTTTTGTATTGATTTTTTAAACTTTGAGAAAAAGGGTAAAAACATAAACGACTCCAAAAAGACCAGAAATATCGTTCATTTTATGATAACTGGCTTGGTCTTTGGGTTGGTCATGGTGTTTTATCTAGTTAATGAAAGATCAATCATTAACTTACTTTTCCAAATTGCGAGTTACACTTATGGGCCACTTCTTGGCCTATTTACATTTTCTATAATTGCAAAACACCTAAAAGTACGCGATAAATTGGTTCCTATTGTCTGTCTTTTGGCTCCTATTATCACAAGATACATAGAACTTGAAAAGCCATTAGATTTTGATTTTGGTTACACACTTATCGCATTAAATGGGTTACTCACCTTTATTGGTTTGTACTTCATATCTGAAAAAAGGGTATAAAAGAACGATTTGCCTACATGGCAAGATTTTATATTTTAATTTTGAGGATGAACAATTCACTCCAAAAATTTACTTCCCCCCTTTTCGACCCACATTCTGTGGATCACTTTTTCATTACTAAATTTTGAGAAGACCCCCGCTCTTAATAAGATTTTCATGAGGTAAATCTTCATAAAATCTTGATTTAAATTTTACTGAAATGAGAGAACAATTACCTTTACTAAGAGGTAGCGCATTTTCTTTTACCCGAGAAAATTTAGCGCTCCTTTTTGGTTTTTTTGTTTTTATCTGCCTACCCAGTTCAAACATAACTGCTTCCAGTAGTGCTTCCTTCAATTTCTTTTTGGGCAAATCCAAGAATCTAAAAAACTCGATTTTTGATTCCGAGTATTTCAATACTATGCTAATTCCTTGCCCTGGAGGTAGTGGAGTAATTGGGGGTAGAGCTATTGGAGATTATAATTCTAACGGAATAGACGATGAGACAGGTGGTGTTCGAGGGGTAACCGTTTTTCTATATAGTTGCGATCCTGATGGTCAAAGTTCTTTAGTAGGAACTACAATTACTGATTACGATGGTCATTACTTTTTTGATGGACTTTCTGACGGAACCAAATATAAAGTAGAATTTGAGGCCGATCCAGCTCTTTTTCCAGGTTTTATTGGGGGAGATTTTGGTTCAGATGTTCAGTTTGTAACTGCTCCAACTTGTGGAATAAATACTTCATTTGCTTCTGCTGAAGATTTTACCCAAGCGAATCCTACCATGTATTCAACTTGTTTTATTAATGGAGATCCGCTTGCTGCAAATGCTAATGGCACAGATGCAGAAGTTTTGGTTTCTTTTCCATGGAATAGTCAAGGCTCAAGTAATCCTCCTACAAAAATTGGAACGGCAGGTCAATATGGTTCAATTTACGGGTTGGCTCAAGATAGGTTTGACGACTATTTATTCACTTCTGCTTTTTTGAAAAGACATTGTGGCCTTGGGCCTGAAGGTTTAGGAGGAATTTATGTTCTGGATATTAGTAGAACCCCCTCTCCTCTTTTAGGAATAGATTTAACTACCTTAGGGTTGAACTTTGGATCAATTCCGTCCAACTCTGCACGTGGGTTGAATGCAAGTATCAATTTACCCTCTAATGACCCTGATGCTTATCCTAACGTCGGGAAAATTGGTATAGGTGGAATTGAAGTAGATTATAATGGTGACTATTTGTATGTAGTTAATCTTTTCGAAAATGCACTTCATAGAATCGACATTCGAAATTTACCTGCCACTCCAACTGCTGGAGATGTCACGACTTATAATATTCCGACAAACGGATGTAGTGGCGGAAGTTTTAGGCCTTTTGCAGTAAAATATCATCAAGGTGAAATTTATGTTGGTGGAGTTTGTGATGCAGGTGCTTCAGGACTCCGTTCAGATTTATCAGCTACTATTTACAGGTTAGATGGTACTACTTTTAATTCAGTTGCAAACTTCAGTTTAGATTACGATAAAGGATATACGACCCTTCACAGTGATTGTGAAAACTACTCCGGATGGTATGGTTGGGTGGATACCCCACCTGTTTTTTGTGACAACGGTACTACGATTGTTTATCCACAGCCCATTCTTTCAGACTTCGAATTTGATGTAGATGGTTCCTTAATAGTAGGATTGATGGATAGGATGGGGCATCAACTTGGATATGAAAATTATTTGCCAAGTGGAAATGATTTAGTAAGCACAGTTTCTGGTGGTGATCTTTTGAGAGTTTATCTTGAGGATGATGGAACTTATACTTTAGAAAGTAATGGTACGGCTGGTACCTTGACCACGGCTGGTGCCGGCAATGGCCAAGGTCCTGGAGGCGGAGAATTTTATTATAATGATGTGTTTGAAGGAGGTTTAAATAATATTACGCCTGCACCGCATGCTGAAACATCACAAGGAGCTATTGCCTTCAATAGAGGGACTGGAGATATTGCAACAACTGCACTTGATCCCTATAGCATTGCCTTTAATACAGGTGGTGTCAATTGGTTTGATAATCAAAATATAGATATCAGAAACCAAGAAGGGTATAGACTTTATCGAACAAGTAGTAGCAACAATTCCACTTTCGCGAAAGCAAATGGACTTGGAGATTTATTAGTTCAGCATTCATTAGCTCCGATCCAAATTGGTGGATTAGCATGGGTTGATGATAATGATGATGGGGTGCAAGATGGATGTGAAGATGTTTTGAGTGGCATTGAAGTTTCTCTTTTTGATGAAAATGGAGATTTAATCGCCACCACAACCACAGGTGCGAATGGAGAATATTTCTTTACTGATGGTGACATTGAAACCTTCACCAAATACTTTGTAGTTTTTGGTACAGATGGAGAATACAACACCTTTACAGGTCAACTCAATAATGCATATTTCATTACAGCAGATAACGAAGGAGCAGGAACCTCTCCAGACAGAAATGATAGTGACATCACTGCTGCTTCTGCTGGAATGGGGAATGGCAATTTTAATAATATGCCCTTTATCATGTTGACTACTGGAGGTGAGGGATATGTCGATCATAGCTTCGATGCTGGTTTTACACCAGAGGGATTTGTCGCGCCTCCTGCTGCTGGCGTAGGAGATTATGTTTGGGAAGACACAGATAGAGACGGTGTTCAAGATGCAAACGAGCCACCAATTTCGGGGGTAACAGTAACCTTATTGGATGGAAATGGAAATGTGATAGAAACGACCACGACTGGCCCAGATGGAAGGTATCTATTTCCTACAGTAATTGCAGGTACCTACTGCATCCAATTTGGAGCGCCAGCAGGTCTTTCAGGAACTGTTCAAGATGGCGGTTCTAATGACATGGAAGATTCTGATGTGAATCCTTTAACAGGAAAAACTCCAAATTTCATTTTTGATCCACTGAATGGTGATGACCTAAGTTTTGATGCTGGATTTGTTGCTCCAGTTACTGCAGGGCTTGGAGATTATGTTTGGGAAGACACAGATAGAGACGGTGTTCAAGATGCAAACGAGTCACCAATTTCGGGGGTGACAGTAACCTTGTTGGATGGAAATGGAAATGTGATAGAAACGACCACGACTGGCCCAGATGGAAGATACATCTTTACAAATATTCCAGCAGGTACATACTGCATTCAATTTGGAACACCAGCAGGTTTATCAGGAACTACGCAGAATAGCGGCGCAGATGATGCTAACGATTCTGACATCGATCCAAATACAGGAAAAACGCCAAACTTTGTTTTTGATCCGCTTAATGGTGATGACCTAAGTTTTGATGCTGGATTTGTTACTCCAATTGGAAACTGTACCGCTGCTGATATTCAGGGCTTTGATATAACTCCAGCATGTGGGGCAGTTGGCGGAACGGCTACTGCTTTAGTTAACGGTGACGTAACAGATTACGAATATATCTGGCTTCCAAATAGAGGAAACCAAACCGCTGATAGAAATTACCGAACTGATTTGCCAATCGGAACTTACTTGTTGATTATTCAGCATGTTTCAGATCCAGATTGTAATGACAAACAATATTTTACGATTACTGATGATTGTTTGACTTTCCCAGATTCTACAATATTTGCAATGGAGTCAGGGCAGACAAAAGAACTTTGTCCGACTTTTGAATATTTGAATGGGGAAAATATTTCTACGAATGCTCGTTGTGTTTCTGGGTGCGAATTGTCAACTTTTGCATCAGAAGGAGTAGGAGAGTGCCTAACTATAAATGCAAAAAGAACAGGCACTCAGATTATTGCATTTGAAGGATGCAACGAAAACAATGAGTGTGAAAAAGAAATTCTTATCATTAATATAAGTCGAGATCTTCCAACCGTTGAGCCAGTTGCAGTTTCTGATGAATATCACACCTTTTATAATCAGCCCATCACTTTTGATGTTTGTTTAAATGATGAGATACCAGACCCCATTACTAATTTAATGATCATAGAAAAGCCTAAACATGGATTGGTAAGAATGGATCGGGAGGCAATCATGACGTATGAGCCTAGCGAAAACCACTGTGGTGAAGATTTCTTTTCTTATCAAATTTGCACTGATGGAGGTTGCGATTTGGCTACTGTAAAAATCATGATTGAGTGTGAGAGGGTGCATCCAGTTGGTGGATTTTCTCCAAATGGAGATGGTATAAATGACCAATTTAAGGTGGTAGGGATTGAGCAATTCCAAAATGAAGTTTCTGTTTTCAACCGTTATGGACATTTAGTTTTTAATAAAAAACAATATGAAAATAATTGGGAAGGAGATTTCAATGGAACGCCACTGCCAGTCGGAGTTTACTATTATGTTATCAATTTTGATGGAAATAAGACCACTGGATATGTGGTTATAAATAGATAAATAGTTTTTAGAATTAGAAGGTTTTTTAAACAACTTCTACCAATACCAAAAGCAAATTTCTATAGCGAAGGCCACTTGTTTAGTCGAGTGGCCTTTTTTTATTTTAGAACATTCGTTTTCTTTGGATTATGAAAATGAATATTCTGTGTCTTTTTGTTTCAATTATCATTCTGCTCTTTTCTTTAGGATGTGAAAATGAACCTTCTTTTGAGGAAGAAGAGGTGTCTGTAGTAGAGCTTGATTTACCCTATCAATTTTCTTGTGAAGAAAATTCGGATTCATCCGGAATAAAAACCTTATTTCTTCTTTTTGAAGAAAATAAGGTGGCTTTAAATTCCATTCCTATTTGTGAAAAAGTAAGTAAAAATCTTTGGGGCGAGTTAGGCATTCCAAAAAATGCGGTAGAAGTACGAGGAGGGAAATGGGCAACGGGTTCAGCATTTCATTATTCATTGGTAGATAGTTTGAAGGTCAGAATATTTCAAATTGGGAGTGATGAATTGGATGGCGAAGTGGCAGCGCCAAAGGAGATTTATAGTTTTGAAATAAAATAATTTTTCGGAAAAACGCGTTTCTATTCTGCTTGATTCTATCAATTAATTCGTACTGCACTTTCCTTACAAGAGGTTTTTTTTGTACAAACCAACTCATTCCGAAAACCATTCCTAAGGAAAAATATGGTTCATCAGCAATCGGGATTGTTAACCCTTTTTCTTTGGATACGTCAGTGACTTTAAATGGAAAAACATATAGCTAAGTATTAAAATATGTTGATTTCAGCAAGACCATTTTTTTTCCAAATCAGAAGGAATGGTTAGCCTCGAATAAAAAATAGAAATTAGGAACTTAAAATATACCCCAATTGTTTAACCAAAAAAATAAATCAATATAAGCAAAATTCGACCCTTAGATTGCTAAGTTGATTTTTTCTGAGACCCCATTAAAAACCAAACTCGTCTTAGAAATAGTCAAAAATTAAGTCTGGAATTTCTCATGATTTTAAATCAGTTTACCTGATTTGAGCCATGATTTATATATCTCTTCATCCGTTGATTGAAGGGACTCATTCTCAATTTTTTTAACCCCGTTCGGCCATTAAATTCCCCCGGACGATCAAAACCATTTTAAGATGAGCAAGTATTTGTTAATTGCCTTCCTTTTCGTTTTTGCTTCTTGTACTGAAGAGCAAATTGTTCCAAACCGAATTTCTGAATCGGAATCTCCCACTATCACTTCTCGAACCATAGAAGCTGTGGAAGTAGATTGCGAGGTGGCATCATTTGAGATTATCATTGAAGATGCAACGATGAACCTTATCAATTTTGACATGGATATTTCAGACTTGGCAATACTCCAACTTCAAGAAATTGATTTTTTAAATTTAACTACTAATGAAGTTGAGGCTGTCCAAGTTGAGGTGACGAGTTTTGAGATTATCATTGAAGATGCAACGATGAACTTTGTTGCACCAACATTGAATTGGAGTAATTATGAAATAGCCAAAGACCAAACATTGGTGTTTGAGTAGAATTATTCGCTTAATGGAGGAAATGCTTTGAGTGTTTCCTCTATTTTTTCAATTAAAGAAAGTCGAACGAGTAAGTTTTTCGGACTTAAAATTTTTTGCTTTATTCGCTCGAATTTTTTTAAGCTTCTATTTTTTGATTCTTGGTAACTAATAAGCAGTTTCGTTATTTTTAAATAACCTTCAAAACTTTTTAATTTATTGTGCTCTTTATTTTCCCTCAAATACTTTCTTTCAGAATCCATTCGATTTTTGAGAATGGATAGATAGCCAGAATCGTATAGCCCTAAAAAGTAAAGACAACGGAGCATCAATAATTTGGATGTCAATTTGTACACATTTGATGTAATTTTGGTGTTTATCAAAATTTTATAACATTCATCATGATTTTGGCTGTAGAAAAGTTTAAATCCTTGGCCCATAATGAGCGCCTCTTCTCTGATTTTTTCAGGCAAATAGGATTGGTATTTAAAAATAAAATCCTCCGCAAAGTCCTCCCTCTTTAATCTATAAGAATAAGCGAGAATATTTATGAAGTTGGTTAAATTGAATTGGTTATTAATGATTAAAAGCTTTCGTTCGATTCCAAATTGATAAAGTTCTAAAACTTTTTCACCAAATTTTTCTACGTTGTAGTAGTCTTGCCGAATAATAATATTTCTAAAATATTGGTAAAGTTCAATTCTGTAATTAGGTGGAAGCTGATCAAAGTACTTTTCATATTTAGAAAATAGATTTTGAAAATCCTCTAGTTTGAAAGTGGTTAATAACCCTTTTATCCCTTTGTAAAATTCAGATAAAATTAAAGTTTGCGTTGGCTTTGATTTGGGTCTTTTAAAACTTGGAATAAGATCTTTATTGTAAATACTTTCTGTATCAATCATCAATTGTGATAGCTGATTGTAGTTATAGATGTCATTTTTCAATTCATTCAAAGTACGATATCTTTCTTCAATTTTTTCAGCCAAAAGCCAATTCAGCCTTACTCTATTGACTTGTATTTGGGTCAGTAGATCTTTTGGAGTTGAAAAAATGTCTGCTTTTGAATTGTTGAGAATTTGTTTTTCAAGCTTTACGTATTCAAAACTTAGATTTCTTTTTTGGTAAGATTCAAGTAGTATTCGATCTTGAATCTCCTTGTTTTCTTGATAGTGATTATGTAAGAAGAATTGGCTGATAAGATTGGTAAGTTCATTAAATAGCTTTCTGATTTTTAAATCATTATACACTTCATTCGGAAAAATTTTGGCAAATACCTCCTTCTTAAAATCTAAATTACGCTGAGATTTAAACTTCCCTTTTTTTAGAAACTTTAGTAATTCCTTCAATTTTGAATTGGAAGTAAAAAATGGCGAATCGGCCATTTTTAGCACCTCTTTTATGTCATTTTTAGATAAGCTATTAAATAATTCGAATGCTTTAGGTAGTTTATTCATCGTTTTTGTGGAACAAAAGTTATCATAATAGATTGGTAATCAGTAGGTTATAATTAAATTGTGATTATTTTTGAGAACAAATTAAATAATTTTTCCAAAATTTTTAGTCGATAATTAAATAATTTTGTCCTGTAATCCTGAAAAACCTTTTGATAATTGGGCACAAAATCGCCAATGAATCAGAGGTGTAAAATCTCCTCAATACTAAAAACACTATAACCCTTTTAAATCAACAAAACTGATTTGTTCCAGCCAGCCCTTCTGGCGGGTAAAAGTAAGTAGGGAGCGCCAAAAGACCACTCGCTACAGTAATAGAAGACTAACAAAGCATTGCCATACAAAACGGCAATGCTTTTTTTATGTGTTTATCCAAGCAATTGCTGCGGCTTCTTTTCGGCGGGAGTCATCACTATCCAAAATTTCTTTCGCGTATTGGTGAAGATGAATGTTTGAGTTTTCATGCTCAAGAATCTCTTTCACTTTTTCTTTAGCCTTGGCTATCTCTTCTTTGGTTGGAATTTCTTGTAATCCTGCTAATTGCCCAATATTATTAGCTGAAAATATTTCACTATTTTTTATGGCTTCGGGTAGTTGGTCATAACCAATAGAAATTTGCATGACAGGTTGAAGCACAGGAAACACATTTTCTCCCTGAACGCGGACATAATATGCCCGACCCAATCGTCCCATCAAGTCAAGTTTGTTTGGATCAATGCGACCTTCAACGACAACATTTTCATCTAAATGAATTTTGACTACATCGCATAAAATCAAATGCCCAGCACCGCCTTTATCTCCAAGCGTGATTATTTGTCGAACCTTACATTCCATTGCAGCTGGCGATTCAGCTACTCTTTTTGGCCGCACCAAGTCGCTATCAACTGCCGTCAATCCAGCTTTATCAAACTCACTTTCACCAGTGGGGAATGATATACTTGAAAGGGTCATTTGACGCAAATTCTTATGACTTACTGCGTGGATGACACACTCGCCGTTGGCTTCAATATTTGCGAGGGTATCTTTCGTAGTATTATCTACCACCCGTCTATTGGAACTAAAAACCAAAATTGGTGGATTGCTACTAAAGGCATTGAAAAAACTATAGGGCGCCAAATTGGTGTTTCCTTCATTATCAATCGTACTTACCCAAGCAATAGGGCGTGGAGAAACAATTCCCAATAAAAACTGATGTAAATCTCGGGTAGGTGTTGTGGTTGGATCAATGGTAAGCATGAATATTTTTTTGTGCGAAGAAAAGGAGAATGTTAAGATTTAACTAAAAATTAAGCGACGTTATAGAAAATGTTGACAAAATGTGTCTTACATTCGTTAACGCATTGTTCTCCACCAAATAAGGAAAATTTTCAGAGTTAGTTCCAATTTCCTTAAACAGTTACCCGACTTTGACATTTAAGTCAAGAGGAAAATTTTCCCGGATTAACAAATTTTGCAAAACCCGAGGCTCTGATGAGAATTTTACCCCTGGTTATTTCAACGTTTTTTACAACTCTTCTATTCTCCCAAACTCAATTGGAAGTTTCCGTTATCGACGGAAATATTACCACCACTTGTACTGATATTTTCTTTACGCCCACCCCTATGTGGAAAGTAAATATTGATCAGCAAGGTTGGGAGGTATATCCGCGCGTGCGCAATTGCCACAATGATGTTCCGAACCTACAATACACATCGGCAGATACCTACACTTGCCCACAAGATGTTCCAGAAAGTATTGAAGTCTGTATCCAAGCATTTGAAAATGATGGATTGTTTGGTTGCTCGGTGGTTGAAGATTGTGTGGTAGATTACTGTGAAACCATTCCTATTATTCCTGCCAAAGGAAAATGGAATCATACTTTAAATTTTCCAGCAGGTGGCGAGTCGGAAGGTTTTGTGGAAATAGAAATTGCCGTTTCAGGAGATTTTGTCAATTCAGGCAATGATCACATTTGTGGTGCATTTGATTTAGGCGTCTTAGATTATGACATGACGCTTGGCGATGCTTCTACCGATGTTTATGAAAATATATGTGCCGAAGAAGGAGGAGAACCTCATCCCAAAAGTTTTGATTCAGATGCTTGGCATTTGCACAACGGAGTTTGGTTCACGTTCACAACTGGCCCTAATCCAAGTAGTGCGCTTTTTGTCAATCAAATTAGTGACCCCACGGGATTGGGAGATGGTCTTGGTTTGCAAGCAGCAGTATTCACTACTGATGACGATAGCTGTCAAGGGAATTTGGATTTAATAGCTTTTGATTGGGAATTCGAATCTGATAATGATACCGTCTTTTTTTACTGTCCGGAGCCCAATCAAACTTACTACATTTTGGTTGATGGTATTTGGTTGCCCGACCTTCGTTTGGGATATTTTGGCTTAGATGTTTATGACCCAGGCGTGAGAGATAGAGGTGATTTGATTTGTGATAATGTTGAATTGGGAGCGATTCCAGCAGGTGGAAATGTGAGCAGTGGTAAAATGTCAAATTTCTGTGTTGGAAATGTAGGAGACCCAAGAATTAGATCTTTCATTGCTCATAAAACGGTTTGGGCAAGTTTTGTAGCGCCAGCAACGGGGCATGTGAATGTGCGAGCCATTTCTCAAGCTATACCCGATCCGATTGATTTGGAAATTGCAGTTTTTGAATCGAGTGATGGGACTTGTGGAGGGGCTCTATCAGAGAGAGGAAGTATATCTCCATTTAATTCTCGAAATGCAGAATTGGAACTTTCTTGCCTCACTCCTGGCGAAACCTACTATGTAATGATTGATGGTTCGAGTAGAGATTTAGAAGGAATCTTTGAATTAATAATTGAAGAATTACCTGATGATACACCCATCACTAATTTAGATGAAACTGTTTGTGCAAACGAAACCTTCCAAGTTTGGAATAGTGTTTACAACCAATCAGGAAATTATGTAGATACCATTTTACTTGGCGGTGGTTGTGACTCGGTAGTTTACACCAAACTGACCGTTTTGGATTCTGTAAAACTTGCTATTGTTCAAATTGATAGAGCCATTGGGCTGGGTACGTTCACTGGTAGCGCCAATGTTTTGGCAACTGGAGGCAGTGGCGATTTCATATACAGATGGTCTGATGGTCAGACCAATTCAACAGCAATTAACTTAGAAGGTGGAACAGATTATTGCGTAACAGTAACCGATATTCAGGGTGGTTGTGATTTTGAGGCATGCATTTTTGTAGAATACATCACCCCAATTATTCCAAGTTTTAATTCGAATGATGTGATTTGCAATGGAGAATCGAATGGTTCAATTTCGTTTAGTGTAAACAATGGAGAGCCTCCTTATGATTTTGAGTGGATGGGATCTGGATTGAATGGAAGCGGAAATATTGATGCAGATAACGAAACGATTTTCATCAATAACTTACCTTCAGCTGATTATGAAATCACGGTTCGAGATATTTATTTTGATACCACTTTCGTGGTAACAGTTGTGCAGCCAGATGAGGTGAGAATTTTTGTAGATGAAAAAATTGATGCCTCATGTTTTGGGGTTTGTGATGGAAGTTTTGAAGTGCATGGAGAAGGCGGAGTTGGTAATTATCAATTTGGTTGGCCTTCCGCAGGTAGTCAGTTAGCGAATGGCGTAAGCCTACTTTGCGCTGCAACTTATCCAATCCAAATGCAAGACAGCAATGGTTGTCAAACTCAAATTTCTATCGAAATAAATCAACCTGCCGAATTCATTGCCGATGGAATTGAAGATAAAGGAGTCACCTGTCTTGGTTGGTCAGATGGAGTTGGAAGTATTTCTACCAATGGCCGTCCTACTGATTTTGAGTGGGAAAATGGAGGCTTAGGGCAAACTGTATTGGACTTGGCGGCAGGGGATTATCGAGTGACCGTAACTAATCAAGATGGATGTAAGGACACCACTATCGTGACGATTACAGAACCTGCTAATCCATATTTAGTAAACATTTCGGTAGAAGAACCTATTCAATGTAAGGGTGATTCAAACGGTCGATTAATGGCCAATACGACAGGTGGAAACACAGTTGACTATAATTGGAGTACTGGCAAAAGAACAGCTGAGATTACCGATTTGTCAACAGGTTTTTATAAAATAATTGCAATTAGTGAAACTGGCTGCGAGGCAATTGATTCTATCGAATTTGCTCAGCCAGATGAATTGTACGCCGAACCAGTTGGAAATAAATTGACTTGTCTCGATCCTGATGATGGGGGAGCGGTGGAAGTTTTGACGACCACTGGCGGCGAAGGCCCTTACCAATATTCAGTAGATGGAGTGAATTTTACAGATGCAACTTTCATTGATGGTTTGTTTACGGGTGTTTATGATCTAATTGTAAAAGATAAGTTGGGCTGTGAACGAGAGTTCCCTTTCGAGGTGAGCCCTCCAGACCCCATTGATGTGACCTTGCCAGATGATATGATTATCGAATTAGGAGATGATATTTCGTTACAAGCATTGACCAATAATTCTAACGCAGTTTTCGAATGGTCTGAGCCAGATTTGGATTGTATAGATTCAAACTGTAGTGAGGTCGATTTTTTACCCCTAAATCCATTAACCATTCAAATTACGGCAACGGATACCACTTCTTCTTGCTTCGATACAGATGAAATAAACATCAATGTTTTAAAAACATATAAAGTCTTCATTCCCAATGCTTTTAGTCCAAACAATGATGGCATCAATGATAAGCTAAACATCTTCGGTGCAAACAGTGTAGCGAATATTAAGCAATTCAAAGTCTTTGATCGATATGGTTCATTGATGTTTGCAGAAAAAGATTTCTTACCCAATGACGAGGCTTTCGGCTGGGATGGAACTTGGAAAGGCCAATTGCTCTCAACAGGTGTTTATGTCTTTTTTGCAGAAGTAGAATTTATTGATGGAGAGGTGGAGATTTTTGAAGGAGATGTGACGATAGCGAGATAAAGTAGAAATATAGCTCGCGGAAATTGAGGGTAGAGAATAGTTGAGGTAATTTCCTGATCTATTATCTGTCAATTGGATATCAAGATCTACAGTGAATCTTGCGCTACCACTTCCGTCAATTTCTACACACGTATCATGAGAAAATAAATCGAAATTACCTACATCTTTAGAAATATCAGAAATCGGAAAAAAAAAGCCGCGAAGCAAGGAATGCTTCACGGCAAAGATATTATGTTAAGAAATAATACTCTAATTCTATGATTCACAAATAAAATCTCCAGCAGCAGAAATCACTGCATGGAATTCATTGTCATCCGTATCTTCCATCTCGAATATGAAGGAAATTTTTCCATCAGGATCCGTAAATTTAATTGCCTTGTCTTCTACTTCTGCATTTGGATAATTGTCAGAAATGTAAGCTAACGCCTCAGCGGTTATATCTCTTTCTTTTACTTTTTCTCCTTCTCCTTCAAATACTTCGTCAAGGCTAAAGAATAAATAAATTTCCTCATCATCGTCGTTTTCCATTTCTACAACGATTAAAGAATCGGAACAAATCACAGTTTCTTCCACATCATCGTAGTCGAAGCCAGGGTAGTTTGTTTCAATCCAAGCTTTGGTTCCATCAGACAATTCGATTTCCTCATCATCGTCATCATCATCATTATCGTCATCATCGTCGTCTCCTTCGTCATCAAGATCTTCATTTTCAAATTGACAAATTAGATTTCCTGACTCAGAGATTATTACATAGAATTCGCTTTCATCTGGGATTTCAAGTTCAAGTAAATATTCAATATTTCCATCTACATCCGTCAATTGAAGGGCTTTGTCATCAATGTAGGCGTCTGGAAAATCAGTTTGAACCAAATCTGTGACAGAAATAGGTAAATCATCTGTTTTTACTTCAACGCCTTCCAAAACAAACATGGAGTCTCTATTGAAATAAAGATAAATTTCCTCATCATCTACCAATTCAACTTCTGCAACGATTAAAGTATCTGTACATAGAATTCCTAATTCCAAATCATCTACTTCAGCTCCTGGATAGTTAGCTTCGATATATTCAGTAATAGCTCGAGAAAAGAATTCATCATCGTCGTCATCATCATCATCATCATCATCATCGTCGTCTGGGTCATTTCGGTCGCCCTTGAATTTTAAAACAGGACGTAAATGGTAACTCCCATTTCCTGTTCTTTTTATAGATTCGCAGGCATCAAAATCAACTAAGATATCTGAAAATGGCGCATCGTCCAGATTATGATCTACCTTGATTTTTAAGCCTGATGATCCGCCACTTGGAATTTTTAGCGGAAAAACTTCCCCATCAATTACGATAGAATTTTCATCTCCCAAAATCAATCTAATTTCAGAAAGGTTAGAAAAAGGAATGGTGTCATTGGCAATCAATGTATCTACTCCGTTTTGAAAATCAAGCAAGTTGTAAATACCAGCAATAGTATTTAATTCTACTTCCTGACCTTCCCCTTTCACAATTACAGATAAAATTTCAACATTGACTTCTTCTGCATCGAATGGCGCATCTGTCAAGTAGAAATTCAGAACTTTTACGTCTGTGTTTGTTCCTGGATTTGTCCCTGGATCGGTAGTTGGGTTGTTCGGATCAACCGGAGTGATGTCATTTTTCTGGCAAGCAGAAAAAATCATTAAGAAAGAAATTGCAATTAAAAATAAACGGTTCATGAAAACTGAATTTTAGTAAGTGAGTCATCACTTTTATTAGTAATTATTTATTTGAAGAGGCTTTGTAATTAAATTCTCTTTGGTTTGAAGAGAAAGAAAATACATGCCAGTCGGAATTTTATTCCAACTGACAAGTACTTTCTCCCGGTTTGGATATGTTGTAATTATGGGAATCAAATTACCTAAAGTATTTCTTAGCTCGATGGATTCTAATTCCATGTTTTTGGGAGTACGAATTGAGGTCGAATTAGAAGCGGGATTAGGATAAAAATTGATATTATCTTTAATAATTTGAGAAGCTATATTTGATGTTTTACGAGTAACTTCAAAACTCAAAGTGTCAGGAGCTGTAATCGTTGATGTCAAATTTTCATTGATAGTCAAAATGCTATCTATGACAATTTCTAAAGTATCGATTTCAGCTCTGCCAACTACATAATCTTCTATGATGATAAAAAAACTGGCTACTTCACCAAAACCCGTAATGGGTGTTTGATTGTTCCGAGCAAAAGCAATCTCGGCTGTTCCAGAGGTTTCATCATTTACTATGAGGTGTTCGAGGTCAAGGTCGTCGTTTGGGTCAAGCCAATTGTTGTCTAAAAATTTAAAATCCCACTCTTCGTCTTCATCCGTGATTTCAGTATTGTAAGACAGTTTCATGTTCACACCATAAAAATCATTAAAGGGGGTGCCTGCATCTCCCATCATGATTTTTACCTCCACTTCATCCCCAAATTTTACATCAGTATTCTGAATCTCCAATTTTACCTGAGGGCCAGATCCCGCATTTCCAGTTGAGTAATTGTCAGGAATTATGGTGCCGTGAGTTAGGCCATAATTTTCTTCTACCACTTCTAAATCATCCTCATCAATTTCTCCATTGCCATCCGCATCCGCGTAAGCATAATTGAGGCCACTCGGGAAATTTCCCGACCACAGCGAGGGTAGGGCTTGCGGAACCCAATCTGTGGTCGCAGTAGTTCTTTCTTCTCCTGATGCTTTGTATGCCGTAGAGATGTACAGAAAATCCACTCCATTTACAATGCCGTTATTATTGGCATCGCCCGGCCATACATTTTGCGCATGCAGGTTTGTAGCATTGGAATTGCACAAAAAGATCACTAAGTATGCTATAAAAATTCTTTTCATAAAAATGTACTGATTTGTAGTGCAGCAACTTTATGACGCAAAGTTCAGCTATATATACGCTTATTACAACTACAAAAATTTGATTTTGTAAAGCCTAAATTTAAAATTTAAAATAAAATAATAATGTAAATAATTGATTATCAGTTAAATATGAAAATATTTTTTATTGAAAAAATATTTTTGTAAATTTATAATTATGCGATAAAATTATTTTTTGAAAAATTGCGAGCTGATTCATGCAGAAAAGTAAATTATTCGAATTCATACTAAAATTGGAGGAAGGGCAGTGGGAGCGGCTAAATCAGTTTCTGAGGTCACCCTATTTTAATACACGGCAAGAAGTGATACAGTTATTCGATTTTCTATTTGAAAATCGTACAGAAAATAGGAGCAAAGAACTTACCAAAAAGGCGGCTCATGAATCCATTTTCCCAAACACTTCTTACGACAATCAAAAGGTCCGACATTTGATGTCCTACCTTAAGACTCAAATTGAAAACTTCTTGATTATTGAGCAGTTGCAACAAAAGCCAATTAAAAAAAACTTGCTCTTGTTAGAGTCTCTTTTGGAGTTGTATCCAATGGATAAGGCGTACAATTATAATTTTGGAAAAACAACTAATTCTTTGTCTGAACTAAAGGAGCGAGACACGAATTTTTACAAGGACACTCAAAGCTTATATGATATAGCGGATAAAAATTTTTTATTGAAACGCCAACGAAAAAACGATTACAATCTGCAATCCGCATCTGATGCTTTGGATAAATATTATGTCCTGAAAAAACTGAAATACTTATGTAGTATGCTCAGTAGAGAACGCATTCTATCAACCAATTATTCTATTCATTTTTTGAGTGAAATTTCAGAATGGAGAGATTCTGAAATTTTAAAAACAGTTCCTTTGATTGAAATTTACTTTTCAATTTTGGATTTGCTTCAAAAAGATTATCAGGTAGAAGAGTTTTCGGATCTTCAAAAACTGGTTCAAAATCATAAAGTAAATATTGCTTCAAACGAGATGCAGGAAATTTTTCAATATCTGATTAATTTCTGTCTTGCCAACCTTCGAAAAGGAAAAGATGAATATGTTGAAGAAGCATTAAAATTATATTTGACTGGTATAGAAGATGAGATTCTTTTGCATAATGGAGTCCTCTCTCCGTGGACCTACACCAATGTTACTAAACTTGCATTACGTAAAGAGAAGTTTGATTGGATACATAAATTTTTGTATCAAAATAAAAAGCGTTTGCCAAAAACATTTCGTAAAAATGTGCTGAATTACAACCTTGCCGAGGTGCATTTTTATAAGAAAGAATACGATGCGGCTTTAAAAAGATTGCAAGAAGTAGAGTTTGATGACGTGACCTTTAATTTGACCTTTCGCGTTATGTTGGCAAAAATATATTATGAACAAGGAGAACACGAAGTTTTACTTTCATTGATGAATTCATTTACCATTTATGTAAAAAGAAGTAAAAAGATATCTGCTGAGTTGAAACAGACAAACCTCAACTTTTGCTCTTTTTTGAAAAAAATAGTCAAGTCAAAAAGTTCTGAAAAGCTAAAAATGCTGGAAGAAGAAGTAAAAACTTGTAAGCTGTTAACAGACCGTGGGTGGCTATTGAAAAAATTGCGAGAAGGTTAATATTTTATGGTTCTTAGACAAATACTGTGGAATTTGTGAAAAACGATTTCGAGAAATCGGGAGACGGAGATTTCGGGAACAAAACACGTCTCGATTTCTCGAACTCTAAAATCTTTGATGAAAAAAATTAGATTTTGTGCTCTACGACTTTTATCTAAGAATCATATTTATTAGAATAAAAACTCTTAGAGTTTACTCCAATTTCCCAACCTCCACATTCCCCATTACTGGCCAATCTCCATTCAATTTCAAAACCTTCTCTATCACATCACGGACACAGGCATCACCTCCATTTCTGGGAGAAGTATAAAGACTAATTGACTTCACTTCTTGAATGGCATCAGCAGGGCAGCAGGGGAGACCAACACGGCGCATCACGGGGTAGTCGGGCAAGTCATCTCCCATATAAAGGATGTGTTCTTCGTTGAGGTCAAAAAGTTTTAGAATCTCATCATACTTTTCCACTTTGTTCCACACGCCGGCATAGACATGTTCAATTCCCAGAGCTTTCAATCTATCCACCACCCCCATAGATCGTCCTCCTGTAATGATGATGATACGGTAATTGGCATTGAGTGCTATTTTCATCGCCATGCCGTCTTTGGCATTCATGGAGCGGAGGAGTTCACCTTTTTCAGTTATCAAAAAACGACCATCGGTGAGCACACCATCTACATCAAAGATGAAGGTGTTTATTTCTTTAAATTTTTCTAAACCTATCATAAGGGGATTTCGAGCGATCGAGAAATCGGGAGATCGAGAATAAAAATCGAGTTTTGTCTCGAATTCTCGACCTCCCGATTTCTCGGAATCATTTATTTACTTTTTCGGACTTTCCAGATTAACGACAAAGCCATTTACTTTATGTCTTTTGGCTAAACTTCGTTTATAGCTTTGTGCCGTTTTTTGATCAGGAAATGGGCCAAGGATGATTTTATAAACCGTACCAGCTGCACCTTTTTCAATACTCGTTAAAATATTTTTGAAGTGCTTGCCCTGAAAGTGAGCAATCTGCTTCAGCATGTTTTCATGATTATTGATTGAGGCTACTTGCACTCCAAAACCTTTTTTCTCAGGTTTCATTACCTGAATTTTATACAAACCATATTCACTGTAGTTTTTTAGACTAACGAGTTTTGGTTCTTTTAATTCAATAGTTTCCTCTTTCTTTTCCGCTGCTGCTAATTTTGCCTTTTCGGCTGCTTTTCGCTTGGCATCTGCTGCTGCTTTTCCTCTATCTCTTTTTTCAGCTGCCGCTTTTGCTGCCAACTCTTTTTCTCTTTTGTCTGCCGCTTTTGCTGCATCCACCGCTTTTTCAGCTTCGGTTACTTTTCGTACTACTTCTTTTTCAGCAGGAACCGCTGCTCCTTTGGTAGAAGTAATTTTTGCATCAGCAGAATTGGAAGATGATTTAGAAGTTTTGGCAATCGTTACCTCAGCTACGCCATCTTTAATTAAGCCCAATCTTTTTGCGGCTTCTTTGCTCACATCTACAATTCTACCTTTTATATGAGGCCCTCTGTCATTCACTTTTACCGTCACTGACCGACCATTGTCTTTTCGAGTAACTTTCAGATATGTACCAAAAGGAAGGGTGCGATGCGCACAGGTCATTTTAGATCGATCATAGAGCTCGCCACTAGCTGTTTGGCCTCCGTGAAAGGCATCACCGTAGTAACTGGCTAAGCCAGATTCTTGGGCAAATCCAAAATTTATCAATAGGGAAAAAACAAATGTGCTGATGAGCGATTTATGGTTAAGTATCATCTTGTGTAGTTTTGATTTTGTCTCAAAGGTAAAGAGTTATCTTAAACAAGGCAATTCAAAGGAAAATTGTCTTCAATTAGGAATAATTTGATTTTTACGAAAAGGAACAAAACGCAGGTGAAATTTGTACTTTTGCAAATGTAATTGTCTCGCTTCTATTATCTAAAATCTAATAGCGAAGCGGTCTAAGAAAAAGAATATGAGTAAACACGGAAAAGTATTGGTAGCGATGAGCGGTGGAATAGACTCCACCGTGACGGCCATGCTAATGCACGAAGAAGGCTACGAAGTGGTAGGAATCACCATGAAAACTTGGGATTATGCCAATTCAGGAGGTTCAAAAAAAGAGACAGGTTGCTGTAGTTTGGACTCTATCAATGATGCTCGAATGGTATCGGTGGATATGGGGTTTCATCATTTTATCATTGATATTCGAGATGAATTTGGCGATTATGTGATTGATAATTTTGTGGATGAGTACATTGCTGGCCGAACACCCAATCCATGCATTTTATGTAACACCCATATCAAATGGAGCGCGCTGCTCAAAAGAGCAGATGCCTTAGATTGTGAATTCATTGCCACTGGTCATTATGCCAAAATCAATGAACTAAACGATAGGAAATTTATTTCCAAAGCCAAAGATTTGAATAAAGATCAATCCTATGTTTTGTGGGGCTTGAGTCAGGAATGCATCAATCGTAGCCGTTTTCCATTGGGTGGATTGACGAAACCGGAGGTTCGGAAAATCGCTCATGATGCAGGATATACCGATTTGGCAAAAAAAGGGGAGAGTTACGAAATCTGTTTCGTGCCTGATAATGATTATCGTGGTTTTCTGAAAAGAAGAATTGATGGGTTGGAAGAACGAGTTGCGGGTGGAAATTTCCTTAGTGTAAAAGGGGAGGTGATTGGCCAACATGATGGCTATCCATTTTATACAATCGGCCAACGGAAAGGCTTGAAAGTTGCTTTCGGAGAGCCAATGTATGTCACAGAAATTCGACCTGATACGAACGAAGTGGTGCTCGGTCGTCAAGATGATTTGATAAAAAATGGAATGATGGTGGGGCAAGTGAATCCGATGAAATATGCTCAAATTCCTAAAGACTTTGAAGGCGTTGCTAAAATCAGGTACGGCGGAGGCAACGGCTCGATGGCCAAAGTGAATAGCATTGGAGGTGATTTGGCGGAGGTTGAATTTTATTCAAATGTGAGAGGCGTTGCGCCTGGACAGTCAGCCGTTTTTTATGAAGGAGATGATGTGGTCGGCGGCGGAATCATTCAAGGAAGTTTTTAGGTTATGAGTAATGTCTTATTCATTTTTATTGCGATTATCGGATATATTGTAATCAAACAGTTGATTACGATTTATCAAAATTATCAGTGCTTTGAGGACGATGTCTTGGATGATTATTTTCATGGTCGATTGAAAAGAGAAGAAACTTTAAGAAGGCAAGTGGTTACCCATTTAGGTCTTTGTGAAAAGTGTCAGAAAAAGATGTTTGATTTGCAAAGTGGGAAAGACCAGTCTATTTCTGAGCATTTAGTTGACTAAAGTTCTTCGTTTTGGCTAACCTTAGGTTTACTAAACTTCATATTAATTTATTGAACTGAATTTAAAAATTGTGCAAAAGGATTTTTCTAAAGAAACAAGTTTAGTAAACCTTTATATAGTTTAGCTAATGAAAATTATTTCCTATTCATTGGTTCTGGTGTTCGTTTTTCTTTTCGCCTGTAGCGAAAAAGAGGATGATTTTTCCATAACTGAAGGAAAGGCTTTCTTTCCTTTGGAAGTGGGAAAATATCGTTTGTATAAAGTTGATTCGGTCGTTTATGATCCAATTGCTTCGGGCATTTTTAGAGACTCGTCTTCTACTTTTATCAGAGAAGAAATCACGGAGATATTTCAAGATCTGCAAGGCAATGATGTTTATCGAGTAGAACGACAAGGGAGGCAAAGGTTGGATGATCCGTGGGCTTTTCAATTGGCCTACACGATGGAAAACAATTCCGAATATGCCATTCAAAATGAAAACAACCTGAGATTAAAGGTCTTTCCTTTTTCTATTTCAGATAATAAAAATTGGGTGGCAACCAATCTTTTTGATGAAACAGTGATTTTGATGATTGCTGGAGAAGGCATTCAAGTTTATAAAGATTTAGCATCTTCTTTTCAAAATATAAATCAAACTGAGTCGATTGGTAATTTTGAATTGGAAACCATCACAATCATTCATAAAAATCAGGAGTCCAATCCTTTTGAACGAAGATTCATCAAAGAGAAATATGCGAAAGGAGTGGGCTTGGTTTATCGAGAAATGCAGATTTTTGATTCTGATTATTGCAACCAAGAACCTGTTCCAGGTGATTGCAACACCATTGCTTGGGAAGAAAAAGCAGAAAAGGGATTTTCAATAAAACAGACCATTTTGGAATTTAATTAGATGATAGGAGAATTAGTAAAAGTCGGAAAAACGAAAAAACCTCATGGTACGAATGGAGAATTGAAACTTCATATTCATGAGGAATTTGAGAATGATTTTAATAATGCGAAAGTCATCTTTTTGGGAGTTGGGGCGCCTACTCCTTTTTTTGTAGAAAGTATTAGAGGCGAATTATTTCCAATATTAAAGTTGGAAGACATTGATGATCGAACGCGTGCGTTTGACCATGCAAACAAGGAGATTTTTCTAAGAAAGGAAGACATTGCAGAGAAACAGGAGGAAGCCTCCGACTTGGAATATTTTTATTTGAAGGGTTTTTCAATAATAGATGAAACCGTTGGAGATATCGGTGAAATCATTGACGTCATAGAAATGCCCCAACAAGAAATGGCGGTTTTGAAAATTAAAAAAAGAGAAGTCCTCATTCCGCTCAATGAAAACTTGATTGTCAATATCACAAAAGAAAAAAAAGAAGTAAAGATGGATTTGCCAGAAGGTTTGGTAGAGCTTTAATTTTTATACAACTTCCTTTTCTTCTCCTCAGATTTAGGAAAAACCAAATCAGTACTCGAATACGAATCTCCAAAGGTTATGCTCGCTGCCCGCACTTGGAGCATGGCATCAAACAACTGCTCTCTGGTTAGTTCCTTGAGCGGATGAATGTAAGCAGACCAAATATGCCCATCAGCGACGGCGTATTTCACGTCAAGTGCAGAATGAAAATTAGCTTCCATGCATTCCATAATTTCTTCTGGTGTAGATTCTTCTACTTTTTTGATAGGAGAAATAATTCGCATTCGGTTGTTGAATTCATCCGTGATACACATCATTGGAATTTGCCCAAAATACATTTGCCATTGACCAGCTTGACCAACCAGAGTATCGGCAACTAACTCGAAAACGGCTTGCATTTTCTCATTATTCATATCCTGAGCCGATAAAAACTGGAGGTTTAAAAGGATAAGAAAGGTAAAAATCAATCTTTTCATAATTGGAGTTTAGTAAATCCTTCTTAGGTAAAACTTGTGGTCAGATCGAAGTGGAAAATTTATTGACCTATAAAGAGAAGAAATTTTCCACTTTGGACGGACTTGATCACAAGTTTTGTCTAAGAACCTAGTAAGTAATAGACTCCATTTTTGGATTAAAATTGTTTTTAGCCCTCTTTTTAGCTAATAAATGGGGATAGGATACATTTCACTTTTCATATAATATCTCTTACTAATTGGTATTCGTTACTGTGAAAATTAGGTAAAAGACATATTTTTACTTTTGCCGTAATTAATTGATTATCAGTACCTTAGGTGTGTTTCATTAAAACATTTAGGGATGTAGCAATGTGACATGGTGGGTTTATCCATGTCACAAAGGCGTGATTTTTGCAGTAACTTTGCTGTACGATTCCAAGAAACAATTTCAAAACCACCTCCCCTTTATTTTTGTTCTTTGAAAATATTCGTCGTCAGAAAAATTCCAAATTGATATACACAAAAACTTTTAAAGGATTATAAAACTGCATCTGACACGAAATTTTCAAAGAACAATTTTCTCCTCCCAATTTTACCCTCCCTAACAACTTCTTAAGAAGTATTAACAAAAATTTAGCACAAAAGGTGCTATCAAACATGGGTGTTTATTTGTTCTAATGGTACTTAAATACAAAGCGAACAAAATGAACTCACTTATTTCGACCTGACATGGACAAGCAAAAATTAAACATCGGTTTGAGTATCGAATTGATGAACAACACTACGAAGGAGGTTAACTTGGGTACTTTCAAAAAATTTATGAGCAACGTAAAAGAGGCCGGAAAGTACTTAGGGCAGGCATTGAGGAGAGAAGGAAAAACTGATACTATCTGGGAAAATCAGATTTATACACTAAAATACGAAAACTGTTCGTTAGATATAGAAATGTTGGCAACTGCCAATAATCATAGCCAAATTGTTAAAGGCTTTAAATTCCAATAAACCGAAAGATATTCAAGAACGTTTTTTTCATGGGATTATAAATTCTGTTATTTGGAGGGGCTGCTTTGCAGCCCCTTTTTTTATGCCCTTATAATTTATTTGAATAACGCTTGGAAAGAAGAAAGTGATTTCAAAGGTTTACTAAACTTAAATTTATGGAAATCATAAATGAATATTATAATATCAATCACTAATTAAGGCGAAGTTTAGTAAACCTACATTTGCGAAATGTTATTTGAAATACTGTTTCGTGACTCTACTTTGACCTACCGGTGTTTCAATAATTTCAGTTTTTGGCGCTTCTTCCTCTTTAGCAAATTGCCAAACTACATTGACACCCACTCTTGCCGAAACTTGACCTCCATTTCCAATATTGAAAATTTCAGGAACGTGATTGGTAAAGGCATTGAATTGAAAAAATCCAAGCGTTAGGGTAGCGCCAGCACCAAGATTAACGGGTTCTTCCTCCATCCAACTATAGCCTCCGCTCAATTGAATCCATTTGAATGGAGAAAAATGATAAGTCAGACCTGCTTGTTGATACATGGAGCCGAATCTATCTCTTGCGTGATACATTCCGATGAGCTCATGTTTGTTATTGTTAGTTTTATAATGAGCTGAAAATAAAAAAGCGTTTCCAATTTGTGTCTTATATCTTCCCATGACCCTGCTCAAATTGAAATCTCGTTTCAATTCATCTTCTAATTCTTTAAATTGGCTATCCACATCAGCACTGACATTTTCTGAATTTAAATTTGCAGTAATGCCCTCAAAGCTAATTTGGCCATCTCCAGTCATGGAAATTTTGCGCCCAAATTGTTCTTTCCAATTAATAGCTCCTCCTATGTTTTTGGCTGAACCAGAGATTTTAAAATTTTTGCGTAATTGATATTGAAAACCTAAATCCATTCCAACACCATAACCCAATCCCATTGCATGGTCACCAGAGAAACTATAGGTATCTCCACCGTCAAATTGCTGCGCAATCATACCGCCCATTCTACCCTCAAATACTGCAGAAGCATCGGTGGCATAAGCTGGGAAGGACGAACCATCCGTAAAGATTTTGGCAGAAAAAGACTTCATTTCAAAATTATTGAAACCACCATAGACATTGATTCTTGCTCCAATATTCAATTTTGGATTGATAAAACGAGCATATCCGAGATGTACTTTATGATAATGTAAAAAACCGATGTTTTCGTTTTCAAAATTGACTTCTTCATCTATAAAATCAGCATTTCCATTTCCGAGATAAGTCAACAAATTTTTTGAAAACTCACCAGTTAATTCGGCATAATGGCCATATCCAGCAGAAATAAATCCTTTTTTACTTTTTGAATACGTGCTAAAGTAAAATGGATCGGTATCAGCTTTTAAAGCAATGACGTTTTTATTTTTAAGATTTTCTATGGTTTTTCCAATGTCGAGATAATTCCATCCATCCTGTCTTGTAACCATTTCCGTAGCTGAAAATGGAGTTAAACCCGTAAAACTATAGCTATTGAGTCCTGGCAGATTAAAACTTAATTCTCCTTCCAACGGAATAGCTGGATTATACATATTTGTGACCACCGCCGCTCTACTACCGAATGCCACCATGTCAATTTGAGCATGCAATAGGCTTGAAAAAAGGGAAAGGAATACAATTATAAAATTTCTCATTGTTGTCAGATTTGGGAGGGGTTATTCTTGAATTCTTAATTTTACTTTAGCCGCAAGTCCCACCTCAATTCCATTTGTTGTATAAATACTTGCTGGTGAATTTCCGTCCATTTGAGTCGCCAAATCCACTTTTAGAATTATCACTTCATTTAGCAAAATGGTTTCGATTTCTTTACTATCAAGGTTGATAGAAACACGTTCTTGGTAAGGCTCGATGGTCTTTCCATTCCCATCTACCTTGGCTCCAGTAAGACTGATTGGGTCAGCAATTTTAGTTTCAATTCCAGCGCGATAGCTTAATAATTCAATTGTCGTATTGAAAGGAAGATCATTGCGATAGTCCAAAATCAATTCGACTGATTCTATTTCTTCAGGTCTTTCCGAGCGGATTGGTTCACTTGAAAGTGTATCTTTCAAGGCAAGCAAAGACGCTTTAAATTTTAATGGTAAATCAACATCTACACCTGCAGTGATTTTGCTATCTAAAGTCACGAAATTATCAATGTTTCCATTTGAAGTTGGATTGACAACCACTTGCCCAGAGTAATCCATAGAAATTGGAAAAACAGAAATCATATCCACTAAATTGGAATTTGATTTATCCACTGCAAATTCACTCGAAATGGTCTGACCAATCTGTTGAAGGTTTGGTTTTTCTAAAACAAATAAAGGAGGGTTCAATCCTTCGTTCGCACCAAATTGTCCAAAAGCCATGACATCAAGGTCGGCCTCCATTGGAATTCCAAAACTGTTTTCATAGAATATTTCAATTTTTGGATTTTCAAAAAAAACGGCTTCTGTTTCTGGTTCTAAAAATCCAAAATCAATATCAAAATCAAGTCGAGAAGAGTCTAAGACACGTGTGTAGGTTCCTGCATTTCCAACAAATTGCTCAATAATTAAATCCTCTATTTGAAAATCTATTTTCACTAAATCTTCTGAATCAAAAGAGACGAAATTCTGATTAGAACCTGCTGTTTTTGCAGAGATTTTTACAGGTAAGTTATTGTAGGGTTGAGATTGAACGGAACCAAAATCAGCACGATGATTCGAAATATCAATTATTCCTGTTTCGTTTCCATTTTCGACCATAATGGTTTGGGTGAAACTGGTGGTACCCTCTAAAACCGTGGGTAATTCAAATTTTAATTCCAATGGTAAATCTACCGAGGAGCTAAGTGAATAACTTAGACTACCTGATTGAATTTTTGCAGATTTTAATTTGACATCATTATCGGTCTGCACATCAACTACATCTCGAATCTCATCAAAAATGGAAGCTGGTACTTTTACTACTCCAGATTTAATTTTTAAATCCGTGATAGTCATTTCTACATTAATTCGATTCATCAGATTTAGCAAAACAGGAGTTGTTGAACCTGGGCTTTTGAATCGTTTTAATCTTACAAAAATGGAGTTGTTGAAAGTTAAACCATCCAATGAAACCTGATCTTCAAAAATAGCACCTGCCATCAATAACTCTTTTTGAATCGTACCGATAATTGTTCCTGTGATGTTATCCCAAATTTCAAAAGTTACATCCTCCAAATCGAAAGGATATGTATTGAGTGCTTTGAAATTTAGATTTCCAGACTCAATTTCCATTTTTTGAAATTCATCAAAAACAGGAATCCCAATGTCAAAATTGACCAATTGATCAAAGGGTGGCAAAGGCACCGTGTTCCCATCATTGTCATTAAAAAATTGCTTGACTGATGGATCTGGAATTTCATTTACCAAAGCCTGCATATAAAACATGCCTGTTTCTTCCACTCCAGAAATTGGTGCACTTCCAATGGCTTTTTCAGCAACATAACTTACGTCCCATAAATCAACCAACTCTGACATAAAATCAGCGGCACTTAGCGAAAGGACGCTATCTTGTCTGTATTTGATGGAAACAAATCCATCATTTCCAACCTCGAAAATTGAATCTTGATTGATGAAATCTTTGATGGTGAAACTGGCTTTACCAATGGGTACCGCATATTCAGGTTCAGCTAATATTCCGTCTATTTCATTGAGATTATCATCTATACAACTAATGTAAGAAAGGCATAGGACTAGCGTGAAGAGGAGACTCCATTTTCTCATAGATGAATCTTTTGTGCAGATTATTAATCCTTGCAAACAAGTAATATTGAACTTGTCAACAAATCATTTTAAGCATGGAGGGATAAATGATTAGTCCAAAAGCTATGCCATTAATTTAATAAAATTACTATATGTTGTTAGG
>CALDSS010000023.1 GCA_937924495.1 uncultured Saprospiraceae bacterium | reverse complement strand
TTTTCATAAAGCTGTTTTGAACATCAACCAAGTCCAAATTCATACCGACAAAGTCATCGTAAAACTCGGTACTGAGCAAACTTGCTGCAAAGCGAAAGACCGCGCCGAAACGCCTGAGGAAAAAGCGGCTGCCTGCTGTGCTCCTGTGGTCGTAGCAGAGGAAGTGAAGCCAAAAGTGAATCTTTCAGATTTGATTGCCTCTGGTGGTGGGTCTTGTACGCCGGGGTCGGGGTGTTGTTGAAAAGCTGCCTTAACAACGTGATAGGACACTGATTGAACGGATATAAAAAGGATTAAAACGGATTTAATTTGTCTAATTCTAAATACACTCCCTATTTATCCAAAAATTTTACAGCGTAAATTCATTGAAAAAAGATATTTAAAAAACATTCAATCCGTTCTAATCCTTTAAATCAGTTTAATCCGTGTCCCATAAAATAGGAATCACATACCACTAGGCATTCATCCAAAAATAATAATTATCCTTATCCAACTCAAATCCAATTCTCAAAATGGAGAAGAAAAACGCCTCTATCTCGCAGGTTGGGAAGTCAACTTTGACGGCTCGGAGGATTGTATGAATTTCATCAAAACACAAGCCGTCAGTAAAGAAGATGCGATGACACAATACTCCGCGATGGAACTCATTTTCCGTAAAGGAAAACTCGCCGAAATACTCGAATATGAAGAAGGAGAAGAAATGGGCGAACGCGAACTCCAGACAGGAGAAGAGAAATTCAAATACATTGAAGTCACGCCCAATAAGGTTCATCAACTCGAAATTGGAGAGGGAGGCCACAGTTATTTGGGAGGTGAAGTTCCAATGGGTATTACGACGCCAAAATTTGACTTTGTGGCACCAATGCAATATTTGGGCATGCTGTCACCCGATGATAAAGCATTTGATTGGTTGCCTTATGACTTGCACCTAATTTGTCCGATTTATCTGAATATTGAAAACTTTTACGTCGATTATTCAAATCCAATTATGCCCAATGTTTTTGATATTGATGATTTAGAAAAAACTGATAATGCTTACGAAGAAGAGTTGAAATTTGACTCTCAAATTGTTTTTGAAAAAACACCTATTCGGGCCACTAAAGTCAATGTTGCTGAGGCAAATGTGGGAAGCACTGGAGCACCTCATTGGATTCAATACCCCGACATTCCCAAATGTCCTAAGAGTGGAAAGCTTATGAAATTTGTTTGTCAGTTAACGAGCGAATACCATGACATTCCTGTGATTCGCACCAATGTAAAAGGGCGTAATGATTTTTATCAGCGCTTTTTTGATCATCTAAATTTTTGGTCAGATGGTGATCTATTTATCTTCTTTGAACCGGAATCACAGATTGCTTGCTACTTAATTCAAAATACGTAGAAAAGAATTACTTTTCGACCGGATTCAAATTAAGCCTACTTCATGAATAGCTTTTCTAAAAAAAGTCCATTTGTCTTTATCAGCTTTCTATTTTTTGCATTTTCATGCAAATCTGATTTGCCTACGGAGATGAGTGCTGAAGAAAAAAATTACATCACCTACTGCGGCAATTGCCATCTGCCTGCCGACCCCAAGGATTTGACCAAAGATGTTTGGGCAAATTCAGTTTTGCCAGAGATGGGTTTACGAATGGGCATTCCTAATAAAAAAGCAGATCGACGTGAAAAACTTGCTCCAGATGAATTGGCGATATTTAATCGTTTAAACATCTACCCTTCGGAGCCAATCATCGAAGAAAAAGATTGGTTGGCATTAAAAGAATATATTTTAAATCGAGCCCCAGAGAAAATCCCTGTGGATAGTACGCGTGCCACGAGAAGCAAAACCTCTCCACAATTTCGGCGGCAAGATTTGTACGTGGAGCAAGACTATGGCGCTTCTATGACTTCCATTGAATTTGACAACCAAAAGAAGGAACTATGGATGGGCAATTTTAAAAATCAAATTTTCCATTGGACAAAAAAAGGGAATCGAAGTTTTGAAGTAGAGAGCCCTGTTGTTGATTTTCATTTTACGGATGAAGGAACGGTTTTCACACATATTGGAAAACTTTTTCCTGGAAACTTACCAAAAGGAAACCTTTCGCTTTTGGGGCAAACCCAAAAAACAATCCTTTTGGACAAACTCCGCAGACCAGTCCATAGTGAGTATGTTGATTTAAATACTGACGGTAAAAAGGAGATTGTCGTCGCTGAATTTGGACACGACATCGGAGGCTTAGTTTTATTTGTAAAAAAGAAGGGACAGTACGAGCGCAAACCTCTATTGGAGCTGCCAGGGGCAATAAAATTTTACATAGAAGACATCAATGGCGATGGATTGAAGGACATCATTGCAATGTTTGCTCAGGGAGATGAATCCATTTGGCAATTTATCCAAAAAGAAAATCTAACTTTTGAGCCCAAACGACTTTTGAGATTTCCTCCGCATTATGGTTCGAGTGATTTTGTATTTATTGATTTTGATAAAGACGGCAGAAAAGATATCATCTCGGCTCATGGCGACAATGCCGATTACTCTTACATCCCCAAACTATATCACGGTATCAGAATTCATTTGAATCGAAATGGCATTTATGAAGAATCGTTTTTTTATCCAATATACGGAAGCACAAAAGTGGTAGCTGCTGATTTTGATGAAGACGGGGATATTGATTTGGCTGGTACTGCCTTCTTTCCTGAATACACTAAAGGGCTAAAAGAGAGTTTTATTTATTTGGAAAACAAAAATACCAAAACCTTCGAGTTTGAATCTCAAGTTGTACCAAGTGAAAAACCGATTCGATCTTTATGTTTAGAAAAAGCTGATTTTGATGGGGATGGAGACTTGGATTTAGTCCTTGGCCTGTTTGGTGTCACGCCACCTCCCGTTCCGAATAACATTAAGAAACAATGGGATGAAGCGAAATATGACATTTCAGTTATGCTTAATCAGTTGAAATAAATTCAAAAAAAATAACAACAATATTGTATATTTCAAAATAGATTTACTTTTGATTTTCCCTTTAGTAAAGTTGAAATAATAAAGTTTCGAAATTGAAGTGAGTTGTTTTTTCATTAGACGAGGCAAAAACCGCAGTCGATGCCTTAGCATCGACGAGGATTTTTAACGTAATTCAGGATTAAATTTGCCGCTTGTAGCCAATCAATGAGTTTTTAAACAACTTCGCAGTTGCCTACCTCAAATTTAACCATCCTCCCGACAATTTACTTTTTCCCTTTCGGGAAGTTTTTAATTACTGCTATTTTGCAAAAAATAAATTAGCATGAAAAAAATTGCCGTACTGTTATTCGCATCTTTACTTGTTCTTTCCATTTTTTATTTTCAAAATAAACCGATTGAGAATACTACAGAGAGCAGCCCATCGGGCGCCTACCACGCCCTCAACTTTTTGGCGCAAGCCAGAACCTACCCTTACAAAGAACTACCTGCCGAAGCCCACTTCGCAGCATGGGAGAGAATGAAATCAAAATACGGAGCCACTGCTGAAAGAAGCACTGACCATTGGAAATCATTAGGGCCGCATAACATTGCAGGAAGAATGTTGTCCTTGGCATTCAATCCTCAAAATCCCAATACGCTCTATGCAGGTTCGGCAAGTGGTGGATTGTGGAGAAGCTACACGGCAGGTCTGGGTGAAGATGCTTGGCATCAAGTGAATATAGAATGGCCGGTGCTTGGTGTGAGCAACATCGCTTTTGCTCCCAAAGATTCTATGACCATTTATATCGGAACAGGTGAAGTGTATAATTATGACGCAGCAGGCACTGGTGCTGCCTATCGAAATACAAGAGGTAGTTATGGAATGGGAATTTTAAAATCAACTGACGGAGGGGTTACTTGGACGCGCAGTTTGGATTGGGCATACAACCAGCAACACGGAATTTGGGCTATTAAAGTTGACCCAAATAATTCAGAAATCGTTTATGCTGCTACCACTGAAGGAGTTTACAAATCGATTGATGCAGGTGATAATTGGAACAAAATACATGACGTGGTCATGGCAACTGATTTGGTCATCAACCAAGAAAACACCAATGAGTTATTAGTTGGATGTGGAAATTTCGCCTCACCAGGTTTTGGAATTTATCGCTCAACTGATGCTGGCGCAACTTGGACAAAAAACAATGACTCAGACTTACCAAATGATTTTTTAGGAAAAATACAATTGGGTGCTTCGCCTTCTCATCCCAATATTGTTTATGCCAGTATTGGAAATGGATTTGGTTTTTCGGACGGTGCCAGTTGGCTTTGTCGGTCTGATGATTTTGGAACAACTTGGTCACTTCAAAATACAGAAGATTATTCTCAATGGCAGGGATGGTTTGCACATGACGTAGCTGTTCACCCTGAGCGTCGTGATGAAATTACGGCCATCGGTATCAATGTTTGGAAATCAACGAATGGAGGCAACAATTTACAACTGGTGACAGTTGGTGGCGTTGGGGATGACAATCCACCTATAGCCGGGCCAGATGGAGATTCTGATTATGTTCATTCAGATGCGCATGATGTGATTTATCAGCCGGGCACCAATTTTATTTTTGTGGCAAGTGACGGTGGTGTGCACGTTTCAGAAGATGGGGGCACCAATTGGCGCAGCCGAAATGCTCGATTACAAACGGTTCAGTTTTATAATGGATTTTCTAACTCCTATCAAGATTCTACCTTTTGCATTGGCGGTTTGCAGGACAATGGAACCATTGTAAACAATGGCGATTTGACTTGGCGACGTGTCTCGGGAGGCGATGGTAGCTGGACGGCTATCAATCCAACTGATGACCAGTTCTTTTTCACCTCTTCTCAGTTTTTGAACACATCTCGATTTACACCCAATAATAGATTTGGAATGAGAATTCCGAGCGAGGATCCTACTGCTTTCATTGCGCCCTTCGTTATGGCAGCAGATGGCCAAACCATGTATGCTGGCTCTTCCAATATGGCCTATAGTCCAAATGGTGGCCGTAATTGGATTGCTGGATTTCAAACGCCAGGCAACCCAGTTTTGAGTATGGAAGTATCTTCTCAAAAATTTGAAAAAGTGTATTTCGCTACTGCACCATCTGTACTAGGCAGAGGAAGTGTATTCGTTTCAAACGACCGTGGACAAAACGCAATAGATATTACTCAAAACTTACCAGACAGATATCCGATGGACATGACTGTTGACCCAACGAATGACGAAATTGCCTATATCACTTTTTCTGGTTTTGGAACAGGTCATGTATTTAAAACAACCAATTCTGGAGCGGCTTGGACAGATATTTCTGCAGACTTACCTGATGTACCAACTAATGCAATAGTCGTAGATCCAATGATTCCTAATCATGTTTATGTAGGCAATGATTTGGGGGTATTCTTCTCTCCTAACGGAGGTAATTCATGGGAACCATGGCAAGATGGACTGATGGAAGCGGTTATGATTTTTGATTTAAAAATCAGTCCTATGAATCGAAAACTTAGAGCTGCTACTCATGGCAATGGAGTTTTTGATCGAAATTTAGTAGAGGATGTAGTTTCTGTGAATGAGTCTATTCAAACACTTTCCGATGCATCTATTTTTCCTAACCCTTTACGGGAAACAGGAACGCTAAAATTTGACCTTTCTGAAAAAACAGATTTGGATATTCGAATTTTTGACCTATCTGGAAAGGAATTAAAAGCCATTTTTAAAGGTCAGCATACGAAAGGAGAACATCAAATTGACTTCAACACAAATGAGCTATCAAGTGGATTTTATTTTGTTAGAATGAAATCGGAGCAAGGACAGTTTTCTATGAAATTTCAAAAAACATAGTTCATTTAACTTGTCGGACACTTACTAAAATTTATGATGTCAAGATCTTAAACCTCCTAATTCAAAAAAGAAGTGTCCGGCACATATATTTCGGCAAAATGAAAAACTATTTTCATCTGAAAAAGGGGAAATATAGATGAAGCGGGTCATAGATATATAAAAATGAACGATGAAGAAACTAAAAAATACATTTCTCCTATCTCTTTGGTTAAGTGCTGGTTTCGCTCAAATACCATCCTTAGTTTATGATAAATCGGAAGATTCTACTTATCAAATTTCCGATTTAAAATTAGTCAATGGAAAAATTCAGTTCACCGGAGGTGATACCGAAAACATTCCAAAGGGAATTGCATTTTGTGGCAACGGTGGCCCGAGAATTTTTATCGAAAAACATATTTTTGAATTAGAGACTCAAACAGGTACTACTGAGAAAATTTTTCATCATAATCTCAAAAACCAATTCATTTATGATGAAAATCAGAAGATTCCCGATACCTCAGTAATTTTTCGTTCCTCTTTTTATCCACTCTCCGACTCAACAGGAATATATCTTCCCAACAAGCAAAATCATTTTATTTGGACTAAAAAAGGTGAGTTATATGAAAAACTAAAACTACCTGGAAAGTGGAAAAGACTATCTATAGTCAGGGGCGAATATGATTTCGCAAATAAATTTTTGGTTGAGTTAGGCGGTAGCCAAACGATTGATAATACTGTTTTTACCAAATCCAGACTCGCTTACATAACAAGAGATAGTTTAAAATTGAATTCTTTCTTGCCTGATAGTTTTGAATTTGAAACCTATTATTATGATTCATACAAAGATAAAATCATATTTAATGGTCGTTCAATAGCATCAAAAGAAAAGGCACTTTTCATTAGTGACTGCAATGGAAATATTAAAAAAATAACACACTTCCCAAAAGGAATGGTCTTCGTTGAATTAATGGAGATTATGAACAATAAACTTTTGGTTGAAGTAACACACCGAGGCAAAAAAGGTAGTTACAATAATAAAGACTTTGAAGCCACAGAACTATGGGAATATGATTTAGAAAATAACACTTCAGAAAGAATTATTGACTTTGGAAGGTATGCTCTTGTTAATTCGCCAATTATTTTCAGCAATACTTTTTTATGTGTAGCAGGACTTAAAGATTATGACCTTTGGTATTATAAGAATAAAGCAGATTATGGTCTTTTGAATGAATATATAAAAGTAGAACAAGGAACTCGATTAGTTCCTTTTCGAGAGGCTTTGTATTTTATTGATAAATTCGGATTTCTAATTAAAATTGATTCAAGTTTAAAAATCGAAAGAATAAAAGGTGACTACTTATTAGCTCAAAACTTATCGGTTGTAGATAGTATTTTAATTTTCACAGCTACTGAAAACGACTCCACTCGAAATGTTTATAAATTAAACCAATCAGATAATAGTGCTGAAAAAATCGAAGGGCTATCAGCTTATTGTCCAACTAAACAGCATTATAGATTTGGCCTCAAAAAAATTGAATCGAATGTTTTTAAAATCACTAGTGATCTGTATGGGAAAAAGTACGCTCTATACAGACTTAAAAATTCAGACTACTTTGAGCTGATTGCAGATAATATTAATTTGATAACTACCATTTCAAAAGATGAACTTTACTTTCTTAAAAAGAAGAACTCAAAGTTTTTCAATCAAATATGGAAGGTGAAAATCTAAAAAACCTATTCCTCTAGTCCGAATTAAGTCATTTCAATCAAATTTTCATCCTTCTATTTCATCCAAAAAAAATTATTCATAACTTGAAAATCGAATTTCCCAATGAAAATTTCGAATTATGAACCAGTTAAGGATATTTACACTTTTATTAGGGGCTTTTGCCCTACTTTTTGGCTGCCGACCCAATAATCAACAACTCATCAACAGCACTTATACTCCTGACGAATTAAGGGTACTTTCATCCAATTTAGATCTACCTGATTTTCCATACGATTATGGATTTGGTAATTCTTCCTCCAAGTCAGCAGTAAATCATAAGGCAACACTCGGACGCGTTCTTTTCTATGATACAAAACTGTCGTCTGATGGAAAAGTATCCTGCGCAAGTTGTCACCAACAAGCCCTTGGCTTTGCAGACGACCAAGCATTTAGTGAAGGACCAAATGGCAATGTAACAGATAGAAATTCTATTGCCTTGGCTTCTTTGCGAAATTTCGGCGTGCATTATGATAAAACAATTGACGGTAAAGAAACGCCGGGTCTATTTTGGGATGAGCGAGCGTCCTCGATCAAAGAGCAACTCAAACAGACTATCAACAACCCCAATGAAATGGGCATGGAGTTGCATCAAATTTCTAATCTGATAGAAAACACGGATCATTATCAAGTTTTGCATGAAAAAGCATTTGGTACAACAACGGTTAGTGAGGACAATATTTTAGAAGCATTGGAGACTTTTATCAATTCGATTAGTTCTACCAATTCTGAATTTGAAGGAGAAGTTATCGCTAGTTTAAATTACATCTCTGGCGACTCTGTAGTTGGTGAAACCAAATTTGAAAGAGGGCTTCAATTATTTGCAAAACATTGTACTGCTTGTCATGGAAAAGGGATGGAAGCGATTAGTGAATTTGCCAACCCTGAAAATCTTTCTGTTACTAATAATGGACTGAAACATACAGCAAATGATTTGGGTGTTTATCAGCATACTGGCAAATTGGAAGATATTGGAAAATTCAAAATTCCAGGTTTGCGTAATATTGAATTGACTGCTCCTTATATGCACGACGGCCGTTTTGCAACCTTGGAAGAAGTAGTAGATTTTTATAATTCTGGAATCGAATTTCACGAAAACCTTCATCCTTCTTTGAGAGACGGAAACGAGGCAAAACGAATGAATATGAACGAGGAAGAGAAAACTGCTTTGGTCGATTTTCTAAAATCACTTACCGATGAGAAAATGACAACAGAAGCAAAGTGGAGTAATCCTTTTGTTAGGTAAATTCGTATTTAAAAACAAGCTAAGGTTTAGATACCTTCCTAAAATCAAATACTTCTACATCTTCTCCAAATAGTTCTTTTATTTTTGGGTAATTAGTTTTCATATTATCCACTACGAAATCAAAAGGGAAGTCTTCGAAGTCGCCGTAGTTTTCAAGGTATTCCATGAACTGAGTCCCCGCTGCATTAAAAGTTTGAAAAACAGAATCGCTTTCCCCATCAAATTCAAGGGGTTCTACATTGATAACTCGGCATAAGTCTTTATTAAAAGCAGGGGTGGCTTTCACCCATTTTCCATCCAAGTAAATACTCACATTGCCATGCGGCGTTAATTCATTGGTACCTAAAAGTTCGGTGAGCAAATCAACTGCAATATGGTTTTTGACTTTTGCCAAATTGATACGAGCAGGGATGCCCAATGCCCGCAAACCAGCTATCAAAATAATTGCTTTATCAATGCAGTGTCCTTCTTTTCGCGCTACGAGCCAACTTGCCCGATAGTCCTTTTTTTTCAGACTAATTGTGTAAGGATTGTACCACCAACCATCTCGCACTTTCAAATACAATCGAACTGCTTTGTCTTTATCAGAAAGTTCTTCTGAGCGAAATTCAGCTACTAAACTTTGAATAGCACCTGATTCGTAATCGTAATAATATGTTGGCGATAAATTATCCATATTTAAAATTGTGATAGTAAGACGTAGAAAACAAGAATTAGTCCTGAATCTTTGCTAATTTTAATTATGAAAAAAATTATTTTTCTCCTTGTTTTAGCTTTAGTTGCAATCATTGCCTTTTTCATAAATGGTGAAGAAGTACACGAAAGCACAGCTGCCAATGTTGACAAACCTACCACATTAGAAGTGAATGGCCAAACCGCAAACTTCATTTCATTTAAAAATGGTTATCTCCGAAACAAGGGTAGAAAAGAATGGGTGGAAGAGGGCAAAGACCTAAAAATGCGGTTTATGTTTAAAGAGGAAAAACGTGATAAATCCTCCATTTATCTTTTCAATAAATCTCTAAATATTCGTTTGCGAATTGATGTGAGTGGTAAAAAGATCATGCAACAAAAAGGCAATGAACCTGAACGAGTATTATATAAAATTGAAGAGGCGTTGATCACTCCTAAAGGCCAACAAGTAAAAAAAGTTGTTTACGCATATAATGAAAAAGCATCTGGAAGTTTTGCTAATGTACCTGGAACAACTGTTTGGCTGGAAGATAATCCTGACACCCAAAAGAAAGGAAAACCCAAGCAACTTGAAGAAACGAAACGAGATGAATGGTCGGTTTATCTGAAGGATGAAAATGAGAACAAAATTCAAATAGATTTGTATCAAAAAAAAGTAAGAATCGGACCAAAAGGAAAAATTTACGAAATCATAAAAGGCTCTTAATTCAATCACTCCAAATCACTAACTTTTCCAAAAGGCGAGTGGTTTCATTTTCTAAAACAACAGTGTACAAACCCATCGGCAATTTCAATCTACTCACCAATCGTTTTTCTTTACTTGTAAGTGTGTAGTTATATTTATTAAAAACAATTTGACCGACTGCATTGAAAATAGTCAATTCCGCATCTTCAATATCGATTTCCGTTGCATTGGCGATTGAGAAATTTCCATTATTTGGATTGGGAAAAATTTTCAACCTACCATCTACATTCGCAATAAAATCTTTGCTGCAATCAAAGTCAATTGTATCCAAATCAAAAAATGAGAGGAGTTGAGATTGTACATGACAAGGACGTTCGTTGGCAAAAACACGTAGTTTTTCTATTTCTTTTCGCCACGCATTCATGTCTTCAGGATATTGCCATCTGGCAATATGTTCGGGCATTGCATTTTCGAAAAGAGTTTCAAACTCGTCAATCAGAGCCACTACCCTGTTTCGACTAAAAGTGTTATTGAGACAAAAGGTGAATCGTTCTATGAATCGTTTTTGAAAATCTTTATTATCTAATAATTTTCTAAAAAGCACATTCGAACACTGACAATAAGGCCAATCTTCTGAAGTAGAACTAGCATGTTCTAATGAAAGATAATCTGATCTTGTATTTTGGCTTTCGCCGAAAGTAAAATCGAGGTCAAAAATCAAAAAACGCCATTTATCTTCGGGTTCATTGCTCTTCCAAATTTTAAAATTATTGCAAGGCCAGTCATAGTTGGCAAAGTAAATTTCCGCAATTTGAAAGTCTATGAAATTAGAAATATCAACTCGTTGTTCTACATATTCAAAATTGCTTTGAATGGACAAATCGTTGCTCTCAACAAAGTTGATTAATTCATTGTATTCTCGATTGCTACCTTCTTCTACTTGTCCACAATGCTTTAAAATATTGACCTCCTCCTCGTCAAACCCAAAATTATATTTTAAATGATAGCGGTCATATTTATCTCTCAGATGATGCAACCCCCAATATTCCCCATTAATAAAAACGACAACAGGTCGAAAGTTTTGTAAATAAACATCAAGGTCGCTTATCAGTGTTTGCAACATGGGATCTTTGAATCTTGACCGCAAAAAATCGTTGCCTCCTGATCGAAATAATAATCGTTTAAACTGTTCATTATCAGCATCTTGAAAAACGGGGTATTCTAATTCGTTTAAACCATACTCATTTCGAAAATAGACCTTAAACGACTTTTGGGAAAAAGCTGTACTTCCATTTCCATGCATTCGAAAACCAGCATCTGTCTCGAATCCAACTTGCCCATTTTCAAACCACGTCAAATGTATATCTCGCTCCCATTCTCTTCCTTCATTCAGAAAATTTCCGAAAGGAAACCAATCAAAACCCATTGTATCAAATCGCTCACCCGGAATGTAAATGCCCTCACTAAAACCAAACAAATTGAGACTATCCGTGACTACACTTACTACTGGAAAATCATATTTATTTTCTTCACCAATAAAATATGTTTTTGAAAAGACTTCACTTTTTCGTTCCCCATTTTCAAAAGCAGCGAAACGAATCACCGTGCCCGTGAAAACACTTTCTGGAGCTTTCCAAATATATTCTTGAAGTCGATCAGGGCCTTCTGTCGGAGTAGTTGGGATATTACTATATGGATAAAAATCTGCTGGATTTGAATTAATTTGAATAGGCTGCGTGTACAGAAAATCATTCTCAGTTGGTGTATTACCATTCAGTGTATAGTAGATTTTTTGATTGGGATTGGGGTTTCTAATTTCAAAAGAAAAAGGTTCTTTATAAAAACCAGAGGTGTGCGAAATGGAAATTTCTTTTGTGATTAGATTAGAAATATTGGGAGTTGGAGAGGTAGTGATTTCCCAATTGCTGGCTCCATCAGGAGTTCGTGAAAAAGATTGATCTGTTGCAATTTCAAGGGGCACTACTTCATCAATAATTTGCCCTTGTCCATTGGTTAAAATTAAAGATTCGCCAGTTTGTTTTATTTTAAAATTGGTGTGCAGCTCATTGTCAATCATCGAATCTTGGCCAGAAGCGAAAACCAATAAAAAACCATTTGGAGTTATTTCTGTTTCTGGGAAAAGCCATTTTCGAGGTTCGTCGCTATCATCGGATAATCCATAGTTTTCGAGGTTGATAGTTTGGGAGCTATTGTTGTACAACTCTACCCAATCGCTAAATTCTCCATATCCATCTTCAATGACGGTGCTATTACTGGAACAAATTTCATTGATGACCACCTCCTGACTACTTAATTTCAGAAAACAAAAAAAGACAAGAAAGCTGGAGGGTAAAATTTTCATAATCGCTTTTTAAGAATAGATTTTAAACGAATTCAAAGATAAATTCTTCCGCAGTCAAGAAATGCAATTCAACTTCAAGTCATTCAATTTTTACAATTCTATGAAAATTACTAAATTAGCCAAACAAAGTTTTGCAATAAATTAAATACACAAATTTAATTATTTCAAATAACCAATATTTCAAAACGAAAAATATTAAATTATGCAAAATTTACTATTCGCACTTCTCGGCATTTTAGCCATTGGCTTCGTTTGGGCATTGATAACAAGTACCAAGCGTCAATCTATCATCAAAGCGCTGAACGGAAAAGTAGAAGATTTGAGCAATAACATTGATAAAATGAGCCACGACTTGGATGTGAGCTCAGAAGAATTTAAAAATGTGAGGCTTCGAAATGGTCAAATTACCATTAAGTACAAATCGCAGATTGAGCAATTGAACGCTCGTATTGCCGAGTTGGAAAGGATATGAATTGGTTGATTGAGTTGATTGGTTAATTTAGTTTAGGTAAATTTATAAATCAACCAATCAACTTAATCTCTTAACCTTCAGGATCACCTAAATCGAAAGTATTGATAAAGCCAGTATTGAATTTTCCAGCTCTAAAATCAGGATCCTTCATCAATTTTTTATGAAAAGGAATAGTGGTTTTTATTCCTTCTACAATAAATTCATCTAGCGCTCGCTCCATTTTTCGGATACATTCTTCACGAGTCTGAGCACGACAAATGAGCTTGGCAATCATTGAATCATAATGAGGAGGAACTGTGTACCCTGCATAAACGTGCGTATCTACGCGTACACCATGCCCTTTCGGGCTATGAAATGAACCAATTTTTCCTGGAGCAGGGCGAAAATCATAATATGGATCTTCGGCATTGATACGGCATTCCATCGCCCACATCGTTGGGTAGTAGTTTTTACCGGAAATTTTTTCACCGGCAGCCAATTTGATTTGCTCTTTTATTAAATCATGATCAATGACCTCCTCCGTAACAGGATGTTCTACCTGAATACGAGTATTCATTTCCATGAAATAGAATTTCTTGTATTTATCTACCAAAAACTCAACCGTTCCTACTCCTTCATAATTGATGCACTCCCCTGCTCGGATGGCTGCTTCGCCCATTCTTTCACGCAAGTCATCATCTAAATAAGGGGAAGGACTTTCTTCCACTAATTTCTGGTGTCTTCGCTGAATAGAACAATCCCTTTCTGAAAGGTGGCAAACATTCCCAAATTGGTCACCTGCGATTTGGAATTCGATATGATGAGGTTCTTCCACAAATTTTTCGCAATACATCCCATCATTACCGAAGGATACTTTTGCTTCTTTTCGTGCGCTATCCCAAGCTGCCTCAAATTCCTCCTCTTTCCAAATGATTCGCATTCCTTTTCCACCACCACCGGCTGTTGCTTTGATGATAACAGGATAACCGATTTCTTTTGCTACTTTTTTACCGTCTTTCAGGTCTTTCAAAAGTCCGTCAGAACCAGGTACTACTGGAACACCTGCCTTAATCATTGTTTCTTTTGCAGTGACCTTATCCCCCATTTTCTTCATCTGATCGGGCGTAGGGCCAATAAATTTGATACCATATTGAGTACAAACCTCCGCAAAATCAGGGTTCTCTGACAAGAAACCATAACCCGGATGAACCGCATCAGCATTGGTAATTTCTACCGCCGCCATAATTTTAGGAATATTAAGATAAGACTCTGCGGATGAAGGGGGGCCAATACAAACCGCTTCATCTGCAAATCGAACATGAAGGCTATCTCTATCAGCTGTGGAGTAAATGGCCACTGTTTTAATGCCCATTTCCTTGCAGGTTCTAATTATTCTAAGCGCAATTTCTCCACGATTGGCTATAAGTATTTTCTTGAACATAAGGTTCCTTTGTGTTTGTTCAGCTTTTGACGCAAGTCAAAAAAAATTGGAAAAGATGGATTAGCTCGGATCAACCAAGAAAAGTGGTTGATCATACTCTACTGGCTGCGAATCTTCAACTAAGACTTTCACAATTGTACCAGTAACCTCTGCTTCAATTTCATTGAAAAGCTTCATCGCTTCAATGATACAAACAACTGAGCCTTTATCAACTTTATCACCAACAGAAACAAAAACTGGTTTTTCTGGTGATGCAGAGCGATAAAAAGTACCAATCATTGGAGATTTTATCTCAATATATTTACTGGTATCTTCCTTTGGTGCAGCAGCTTCTGGCGCAGCGGCCGCAGGTGTTGCAGCGGCCGCAGGTGCAGCAGCTGGTACTGGAGCAGGAGCACTTACAGGCATGATTGATGGAGCCGAATGTATAATCGGAGCGGCATTAGAACCTTTGGTATAATTTTCAGAACGAATGGTCATTTCAAAATCCCCTTTTTTCACTTTGAATTCGTTCAGTTTGGATTTACTTACCAATTTGATTAACTCTTGGATTTCTTTAAAAGTCATATGGTTTCGTTGTGTAGTATTTATTTAATAGCTGGTAAAGGTGGGATAAATATAGGAACGCGAAATCAAATACTTATCTCCTTTATCAAAATAACAAAAAGAATTCGGATACCATAAAAATACCCGATCCTTTCTATTTGAGTTTATTCTAAAAATCTTAAAAATTAAGTTCGGCCTAAATAATCACCAGTTCGTGTATCAATTTTCACTTGATCGCCAATATTGATAAACAAAGGTACTCTGACTTCTGCATCCGTTTCCAAAGTAGCAGGTTTTTGCGTATTGGTGGCAGTATCTCCTTTTAGCCCTGGCTCTGTATATTTCACTTCGTAAAAGGCACTTTGTGGCAATTCTACCATGAGTGGAATTTCTTTTTCAGAGTGAAATAGAATTTCTATATTCATTCCTTCCTTCAAAAATTGACTATTCTCAATCAATTCTGGCTGCATAGAAGTCTGCTCATAGGTTTCATTATTCATAAAATGAAAACCCATATCGTCTTTGTATAAGTATTGAAACTTCCTTCTCTCGACTCTTACCGTTGTAATTTTATGCCCTGAAGGAAAAGTATTATCGACTACTTTTCCATTCGTCACACTTTTTAATTTCGTTCTCACGAAAGCAGCCCCTTTTCCCGGTTTTACGTGCTGAAAATCAACAACTGAGTAAATATCGTTACTGTATTCGATACAAAGTCCTTTTTTAATATCCGCCGTTGAGGCCATGTTTTTATATTTTTATTAAAAAACTTAGGTAATTCAAAAAGTGGCGCAAAGATAGGAATAAAACTAATTGATCATAGCGAAATAAAATAGCCTATTCCGCCCTAAAACCCGTGATTTTTATCATAAAAAGGCCTCTAAAGAAAAACATTGCTTTTTGGCTAAATAATTAACTCATATATTCGCCATTCAAAACCCGTTTCCGTGAAGGAAGTCATTGAGAAATATAAAGGTATAATTGTACAGATTGCTACTCCGTATAGTACGGGGACGGGGTTTCTTTTAGAAAAATATGACATCATTATCACCAATGAGCATGTAGTCCGCAACAACAAGACGGTCATTGTCTATGGTAAGCATTTTGAAAAACAACTCACGGATGTCTTTTTCCTTGATAAAAAACATGATCTCGCTTTTTTAAAGATGCCGCCAGACATCCAATCGCTCAAGGTTGAATTGGGTGAAAAAGATAAACTTACGGAAGGTGATAAAGTGGTAGCGATTGGCCACCCTTATGGTTTGAAATATACTGCGACGCAAGGAATCGTATCCAATACTTATCACTTGGTGGATGAAATTGCTTTTATTCAGCATGACGCCGCACTCAACCCAGGTAATAGTGGCGGACCACTTATCAATGAAAAAGGGGAGATTGTAGGTATCAATACTTTCATTCTCAAGGATGGTGAAAATTTAGGGTTTTCCTTACCTAGTCATTATATCCAATCTACTATAGAAGCTTTTAAAGGTGGAAACAATGACTATGGTGCAAGATGCGCTTCTTGTATGAATATCGTTTTCGAGAAACAACGAGAGGGGAAATATTGCATCCATTGTGGTTCAAAACTCAAACTGCCTTCAATGATAGAGGAGTTTGAGCCTGCTGGTATGCCGAAAACGATTGAGTCTATGCTCGAACAATTAGGTTATGATATTCGCCTATGCCGTCGTGGCCCCAATAGTTGGGAAATGCAAAAAGGAAGTGCAAAAATTCGCGTTTCTTATTTTGAAAAAAATGGATTGATTATCGGAGATGCCTTTTTATGTTTGCTACCTTCTCAAAACATTAAGCCTATTTACGAATATATTCTTCGCACCAATTATTCTTTAAAAGGACTCACTATTAGCGTTAAAGGACAAGACATCATTCTATCGCTTCTGATTTATGACCGCTATTTTAATAGCGAAACTGGACTAAGACTTTTCAAAAACCTTTTTCAACAGGCAGACGATTTAGACAATATTCTTGTTGAGGAATATGGTGCAAGGTGGAAAGAAGAGTTCTAAATATTGCCTTATCTATTGCCTAAAGCGGTGGTTAAAAAATGACTTTTAAAATCAATTCCTGATTTAAAACTTTAATCCCAAACTGTCTCTTAGGTCAGAAAATTCGTTGGAATTTTTGCCCCAATATGGGCTTTTCATACTTTTTTGCAGCGTAGCGACAGTCGTAGGCTCATTTCCATTTTTTTCTTTCCATCCCAAAATTTTGAATGGGAATCTATTTTCAAAGGTAATAATCACAGAACGGTCATGATGCAAATACTCAATCTTCAAATCTGAGGTTGACTCTGTTTCTTCTTCAAAAGATATTCGCGCACTGGAGGGTTTCATCGGTTTATGTTGCAAACGGCCATAACTCATGGAAGGAATTAATAAGACATCTCCTGTTGGAATGCTTTCTGGGTTAATGCGCAAACGATTCCAGATCTCATCTTCGAGCATCGTGCCTTTGAGTTTTTCAATTTCATCTCCTTCCGATTCAAAATAGGAAAATGACTTCAAGCCATATAATCCATCTTTGCCCAAATTCATTTGAGAAAATACCTGACCACACCAATCCTGAGAAGAAAAAGTAGCTTTCAGACTATTGGGATAACTCTTAATATCCACTGGTGTAAACGCCGAAAGCATGACAGAATAGTCATAAACTCCTGTATGAAAACGCTTTAATTTATTAAGTTTTAAAACTGAAACAGCATCACGCGCAGCTTGATCTGGATAGTCTAACTTGACTTGTTTTGACTTAGAGAAATCTTCCGTCACGAAAACCAAAACCGCATCTCCTTCTCTGATCTGACCATAACGCGACTGCTCCAATTTATAGGAATTTACCTCCGCAGCACCTGCATACCAATAAGCTGAAAAATCTTTAGGAATAATATTCACGGGTTGTATTGTGTCTAAATTTTCAGTAGTCATATTCGAATAGTTACATCCGAAATTTCCAAAAAAAGAAAAGGAAAGGATAACTGGAATGAATTTCATGTATAGTGTTTTGTTTTGAAATGGTTTTGTGCGTTTGTTCTGGTTTGAAATTAGGAGATTCAATGGTTTTATGGCTGCATGGCCAAATTGTTTAGAAAAACCATGGAACCATTATAACCATTTTGCATTGATTAATTTAACTCAAATAGAGCGCAAATTATCAATCAAATGGCAAAGCTAAAACAACGGGTTCTTTGAACTCTCGAACCGTACCATCTGGCGCAAAAATCTGAATGTAAACGATATAGATACCTGATTTAGCACGAGTTATGTCATCGGTGTCGCCATCCCAACGTAAAAACCCCTCAATTCCTAAAAGTTCATTTTGAGAAAGAGTTTTAATCGGACGACCTGCCGCATCAAAGATGGTCGTATTGGCCAAAAAACCCGCTCCTTCCAATGAATAATTGATTTGCAAAAAATCATCTACTCCATCATCATCAGGTGAAAAGGAGGAAGGATTGAGTGAAAAACCACTTACAATATTTGTATTGGCTCCCTTAAATTGAGAGTTCAAACCTGTCGGTGTAGCAAAACCAACCGACTCCGCAGCTGATTGCCAGTTATTCGAATTGTCTGTTTCGGCTGCAGGGTCAATTCTTTCTAAAGAAACTCCTTCTTCAGTACTTAACAAGGGATGATGCCAGTCTTTCGAATAATTTAAATCATCTATGATTAGCGGTTCAAAAATTCCTTCAACGAATAGTTTTACATTGCCCTCATCGTCGGGCATGGTGGGCAATTTGGTCTCAATCAAGGCCGAAGGATTAGGAACAGCATATCTTGACAAAACATCCGTTTTATCAGCTGTAAATGCCGCTAAACTTTCAGGAAACAGGAGGTACGAATTTTCAACTCCAAAAACCTGTGTATCGCCATCCACTACTCGTCCAATCAATAAATCAGATAAATCCAATACCTTTCCACTCAAGTTATAAACCTCTAAAAAATCTACTCCTCCTACTTGTGGATTGAAGAGTATTTCATTGATAATCAAATCACCTGGTTCTATTTTGGCTGGCAAGGCAAACTGCAATTCGTTTTTCATTCCGATAGTGTTGCCAGCACAGTCTGCCACTCCATTTTCGACTTTTATCTTATAAATCTCTCCTTCTTGCAGGGGCTCGCTCAAAATCAATTTAACCTGTTGAAAAAGGGGTGGTTGTGGAATTGCAAACTGAATATTAATGAATGGTTCGATGGTGTAGTTTGAAATATTTTCAGCGCTCGTAAAATCTAATCCTTCACTAAAACTCAAAACCAATTCGGTAGCCAAATCAGGAAAAACAGTGAGCAAATCAGGAAAGGTTTCATCAGGTGTATTTTGAAAAACGGAGTTTTGACGACCAGGCGTTCCACCATTCAAATTGGTAGAAGCAATCCAATTTTCAGCACCAAGACAAGGTGTCTGCGGATTGATGAGTTCGAGTGTCCAACCACCTTCTTTTTTACCAGTATCCATGTACCAGCTATCAGAGAAATCAACTGCATGGATGATTTGATTATCTGTATTTTTCAAAGCCAATAATTCTCCACCATTCGTCAACGAAGGAAAACTGGAAAGTGGAATCACTTTTCCAAAAACTTCAAAAGCTGCCAAATCATCGTCATCACAAATGATGGCATATTCATTAGGGAGTAACATTCCACTGAGTTCGCGTTCACTGCTTCCATCTGCAAAAAGTAGTTCCTCCAACGAAAGCGTTTTATCACTTCGATTATAAATTTCAATCCACTCGGCATCAGGAAGGCCTAGCGCAGGCGTTGGGTCTGCCATAATTTCCGTAATCAACAAATCGTATGGCTGCACCCCTTCTATTTTCAAAAAAGAAAAATCAATGGACTGGGTAGGAACAATATTCCCCACTTCATCAGAAATATTTTCAACAGTCAGGGTATTTTGGCCGTTTTGAAAAGGTGCTGAAAAATTTAGCTCTACTTCTGCCCCATTCCAACTCACAGAAGAAGGTTCGCCGATATTAGGCTGCACATTATAGTTGGATAAATTGGTAGCAGTTCCTTCATTTACGTTTTCAGAAAATTCAACAAAAAGGGTTGTTTCGTCGAGTGGTTCAGCAACAATTAACTCTGGGCCTTGTGTATCTGGCAAAAGCGGCTGCACATTGATATCATCAAAAAAGAAAGCATCTATACGCGTGGAAGTGTAGCTACATTCTAAACCAAACCATCCATTCACTGCCAAATAGGTAGAATCGAAAAACTGGTCATCAATCGTAAAATCAGTTCCGCCAGCATAGTCTGTTTCTACCATCCAATCTCCATTTGCCTTTCGGCTAATTTTTAATCTGAATTCAGGATTAGATGCCAAAGCGCTCAAAGTTCCCTCTCCAATCAGCAATGGTACTCCTTCATCCAAGCGATAAAATTTTAAATTATCCTCACTGCCCGTCTCGCCTATTTCAATATAATAGCCATTGGCCTGCGCTACATCCCGATTATCCAATTGCAAATAAATGCGCAATTGATTAGAACCCGAAGGATTGAAATTCATTCGGCTATAAATTTCCCAAACGGCACTGTCTGGTAAATTTATTTCTGTGAAAATTGAGGAAGTACCTGCTGCCGCGGCATTGAGCTGAAGTTCTCCATCTGTGATTTGAAAATCAGAAAGGTTGCCTTGCCAAGTGGGACTATCCGATAAATTGCCATCTGAAAAATTATCAGAGAATTGGCTGATCCCAAAATTTGAAATCAAAATGAAAAATAGACAGAGAAGAAATCTTTGCATGTCAAGTAGTTATTGGCTCAAAGGTAGCAATGCTAAAAATGAAATCATAAAACTATGATTCTCTAACAAATAGCCCATTTTAAATTTATATGTTAAATATTTGGAATTTATGTGTGCGTGTATGTATTACTTTTGTTACAACAAAAAAGTAACGGTGAAATTTTAACACAAAGAATGGAAATGCTCATCCTGCAAAAGGAGAATAACTAAACCTATATATTCCATCGAACCAAAAATCATTTCACTTTACAAGTGGAAAACCTCGAACACCACTCAAAACCAAAGTAGAGCGGCTATGCCCAACGCCGTGATGCGGGCTTGTAATTAAAATTTAAACCATGTATAAACTATCATTTTTTAAGTTAGCACCTCTTCTCATTACCCTCATATTTTTCTTTTCTTGTGAAAAAGAAAATGAATTCTCCCAGAAATCTGTCATTGAAGAATCAGTTGAAGAATTAGAATGTTTTTCGGTCGATGAGCTAGAAATTACGAAAACAGAACACATCACTGAAAAATTTCATGAAAATTATTTCTATAATGAATATGCAGTTCATTTAAATGGACATTCCCCTATTTTTTTTAACCCTAACTATTCTGGACAGGAAGTAGCACTCAGCAGCAGAATTGTAACAAAAAATAGTGCTGAAGACCTTACCTTCAAAAAATTCTTTATGATTATTTCTGCTTTAGAAGATGTAAGTGGCCATGTTATAAATGATGTTACTATTAATAATATGCCCCGCGAATTCACTGGAGACCTCTATATTTTTGATTATTATACATCTGAATTTGTAGAGGCTTATACTTTTGAAAATGGAGTTAGAACAGGTACTTACAGGTCATCACTTCCTTCACTATGCGATTCAGAAGATGTAGTTGGCTCAAGAAATGATGATTGCTATATGGTGGCATATCCAGTACAAAGAGCTCGAAACGTAGAAACCACAACGATTTATGAAGATGTCTACCAGATAGGGGGAGATGGCAGTATAAAATTCCTTTATACAAAAATCAAAGATGTGGTTCATAGTTTTCAAGGTGGTAATTGGGCACAACTAGAATATTGGTATTGTCCAGAGAATCTGACACACTCAGGTCTTCCGCCAGGTGATGAGATTGGTGGTATTCCTCCTGGTGCAGAGGCTGATAGAGATAATTGTCATAAATTAAAGGTGGAAATGCTAAAAGACATAAAAGACCCTTGTAATCCTGACAAAACATCTGTTGAGATTATAACAGAAGCTTTAGGTGGAAATTTTAATGATTGTCAAAGTCCTCAATATTTGCTGGATGGAATTGAAAATTATATGAATAATCGAGATTGCAGTGATTTTTTTCTTAAATCTGAAATTTTACAATCTCCAAAGACTCCAATTAATAATATAAAACAGGCCTTAAAGGATTGCTTTGGTGAAAATCATGTAGATTGTAACAGTTTTTCTGGATCACTTTCTGTTACTCTTTATGTAGATCAACCTACTGCGAACTCTAGAGCATCTTGGGATTTATATGATGATGATGGAAACCTTACTGTAGATGTCGGACATGCATTCTTAGGATTGAATATGGAAGAGGGAGGAGAAAATACAACCTTGGTTACTGGCCTTTATCCAAGTGGTCCCGTTATGCCTGGAGATCCTAAAACTGGCTTGAGCCTTCCAGCATTTGGAGATGATGGAGGTAGAGAGTTCAGTGTTGCAATAACCTTCGAATTAACATGCGAGGAATTCAATCAGGTTCTTTCAAGTATTGCTGGAGCATCAAATCCTGGGCCCGGATTAAATAATTATTATGACTTGAACTCAAATAATTGTTCTGACTATGCAATGAATCATCTTAACCAAATAGGTCTCAACATTCCAGATACACGCGGAACATGGCCTGGAGGAGCAGGAAGCAACCCAGGAGACTTGGGAGAAGATTTAAAAGATTATAATAACCCTGATGCAAATTATAGTTTAGACTCAAATGGAGGGAATGCACCTGAATCCAATTGTCTATAATTTCTAAAATACTGAAAATGAAAAAAAGTATTATCTTTTTGATTTTATTCACTTTGATTATCTCGAATTTTATTTCAATCCTATGGATAGGAAAAAAATATCATTATTCAAATGCTGACAGTTCTTTTGAATATTCCATAATGCCATCAAAAGGTTTAAATCTAAGTGATATGGAATATAATTTTCAGCTTTTTTTGAAAAAGAATCCAGATACAAAGGACACTACTTTATATAGAACCTTTTCGAAAAACTATCTTAAATTCTGGAATTATCGTGAATACTTTTTTGATTCAAAATGGGAATACCCATATTTAAATAAGAACTAATAAAAAAAGCCCTCGCCGAAATTTCGACGAGGGCTTCTCTTTTGTCTCTAAGCAGTAGTGCATATTGCCACCTGACTACTCAGGTTCAAAACCAAGTACAATATTAAAGTTACCCATATTGCTCAATGTAGCGGGGCCATCTTTATCAAAACCGATACCGTAATCAAATCCAAGCATACCAAACATCGGCAAGAATACGCGCAGACCTAAACCAGCAGAACGTTTCAAGTCATACGGATTGTAATCTCGGAAAGATTGATATGCGTTTCCTCCCTGCGCAAATGCTAAAACATAGATTGTAGAACTTGGATTCAAGGAAATTGGATAACGCAATTCTGCGGTGAATTTATTGAATATCGGCGTTGGTACTGGTTGACCGGTGGATATATTGGTTCTAATATTAGCATCTAAATCTTCTACTTCATATCCTCTCAATGAGATAATGTCTGTACCTACATTCAGACCCAAAGATTGATTGTTCAAACCATCACCACCTAACTGAAATCTTTCGAATGGAGAAATACCAACTTCAGTATTGTATTGACCAATCATTCCTATTTTAGCTTGAACTTTCAATACTAATTTTCCTACGATGGTATTGTACCAGTCTGCATTGAAACGCCATTTGTGATATTCCAAAAATTTGTACCGTTCGTCAGTTGGTTTAAGGTCAAATCGCTCTTGTGTGAAAAGAGAATATGGCAACGTAAACTGAGCAGACAAACTCACACTCGAACCATTACGTGGGAAAAGCGGATCATTTACAGAACTACGTGTTATCGTTTGATTGATACTCAAGTTGTAGTAATCTCCTCTTGTTACCAAATCACCAAAGTCAGTAATAAAGAGTGCTCTTGACCAGTTATTCAGGCCGATACGTTGTAAGTTAAGCGCCGTAGTAGTAACGAAGTTATCATCAGGCCATTTCAAACGCGTTCCTACAGAAATAGAAACACCAGAGATGCCTAATGAGCCATAATTTTCACTAGACCTAAAAAGACCATTGGTCAAAAGTGTATGAAAACCAGCTACTGTAAGTGAGGTTGGTTTTTTACCCCCCAACCATGGCTCCGTAAACGATGCATTGTAAGATTGGTAAAAACGACCATTGGTCTGCGCTCTAAGAGATAGTCGTTGACCATCACCTTGCGGTAGTGGGCTCCAACTCGAACGGTCGGCTATATTTTTTATAGAAAAGTTGTTGAACGTCACCCCAAGTGTACCAATCACACCACGACCAAAACCACCCCAACCTGCAGATAGCTCCAATTGATCAGAAGGTTTCTCTTCTACTGTATATTCAATATCAACAGTTCCTCTTTCTGGATTCACTGGCGTATTAATACCTAATGTCTCGGGATTGAAATAACCAAGGTTGATGATTTCACGTTGCGAACGAATGATGTCGGTTCTACTGAATTTCTCGCCTGGCACTGTTCTCAATTCACGACGAATCACATGCTCGTTCGTACGGTCATTTCCTTTAATGACTACTTTATCGATTGTTGCTTGTGGCCCTTCAAAAATTCTAATTTCTAAATCAATAGAATCACCTACAATAGCTACTTCTACTGGATCTACTTGGAAAAACAAATACCCCTCATCCATATACAAAGTACTGACATCTCGGCCATCTTGGCTAAAACTCAGGCGTGTTTGCAGCAATTCATTGTTGTAAACATCACCCTTATTGATACCCAAAACTGTGCTTAGTGTTTGGGTATCATATATTGAATTTCCTTTCCAACCAATATTTCTGAAAAAGTAGCGATTACCTTCATTCACAGTCAAGTGGAGACGTAAATCACCATCCGCTTCTCTCCAAATACTATCATTTGTAATACGAGCATCTCTAAAACCGATTTTATTATATTTTTCAATAATCAGTTTTTTATCCAATTCGTACTCGTCTTTCAATAACTTTGAAGAAGTGAAGACTTTACGTTTACGATGCGTTCCTTCCATCTGCTTTCGCAGTTTTCGGCTACCCAAATTGTTATTTCCTGAAAAGGTAATATTTTGAATTTTTACCTTTTTGCCTCTCTTCACATCAAAAACCAATCGAACCGCATTCGGCTTCTTCGGGTCTTCTTTTTCAACTACATCTACCTTTGCATCCAAATATCCTTTGTCCACATAATAATCGCGGACAGCAGTCATCGCATTCGTTTTGATGTTTTCTGTAATGATTCCTCCTTTTACAAGATGAACATTTACTGCCTCATTCAAATCGTCGTGATGTCCTTTCTTAGTTCCTTGATAAGTATGGCTCGAAAGACGCGGACGTTCTTTAACAGCAATCTCTAAAAAGATTTTATCTCCAATCGTTTTCTCTTTGTAAATCTTAATATCTTCGAAAAGACTTAATTTCCAAAGGCTTTTTAGCGCACGAGCAGTTTCAGGGCCAGGGAGTTTAATCTTCTCTCCTACTCTAAAACCAGCAATAGAGATAATCGCATTATCATCACTAAATTCGCCACCCGTCACTTTTACGCCTGCAATTTCATAATCTTTTGGCTCACTGTAATCAAACAAGTCATCCTGTGCAACTAGTGGTTGTAAAAGAAAAATTGCCAATGCCGTAAATAAATAATTCTTGATCTTTCTCATTTATAATTATACTAAACTTCTTCAACTCCTCCTACCCCTCCTGATGAAGGGAGAACTTCCAAGTTTAACTGAATGAATAAATTTGGATAACTAAGGAAAAGTTTTTGATATTTTTCAATCTGATATTTTGCTGTAAATGTGTGTTCACTGTTTTCTCTAAATTAAAGAGGTCGCAAAGGTAGGTTATGGTTGTAGGTATCAGGTTAATTGTTCACTTATTTTTCCAAAACGTCGTTCTCGCTGCTGATAATCAATAATGGATTGTAAAAAATGCTTCTTTCGATAGTCTGGCCAAAGCACCGGCGTGAAGTAAAATTCGGCGTAAGCCAACTGCCATAATAGGAAATTGCTTAACCGCGTTTCACCACTTGTTCTAATCAACAACTCTGGGTCAGGCATACCGGCGGTACTCAAAGCATCCGAAAAAATATCAGCCGTAATTTCATTAGAACTGAACTCTCCTCTTTTCACTTGGTCAGAAATGATTCGAGTCGCTTCCAAAATTTCCCACTTTGCGCTATAATTCAAGGCCAACACGAGGGTCATGCGCGTATTGTTTTTGGTATCATCAATACCTTTCAACAATGCCTTTCGTGTCCGTGGTGGCAACTTAGAAATATCACCAATAGCCTGTAAGCGAATATTATTTTTATTAAGTGTTGCTACCTCTTTGCCAAGCGTTTGTACCAACAAAATCATCAATGCTTCCACTTCCGTAGCTGGACGTTTCCAATTTTCGGTAGAAAAGGCGTACAAGGTCAAATACTCAATTCCTATCTCAGCGGCACCTTCAGTCACTTCACGCACTGAAGTCACTCCATTGCTATGACCAAAAACACGAGGCCTACCCTTTTGCTTGGCCCAGCGCCCATTACCATCCATAATAATGGCGACGTGGCGCGGCAGCTTCTCTTCATTGATCTGAGCACGTAATTCCTCAACCTTGATGTTTGATAAATCCAAATCTAATTTCGCTTGGTGTTTTATAAATGTCTGCAAATGTAAGAAAACTGCGGGTTGTCTTATTGTAAAAATTGGGTAAAAAGAGATTAGACCTTTATTACAATCATTTTTTTATTTTTGTAAGACTAAAAAACTAAAAACGCATCATGAAATATCTATTTCATTTTACTTTTATTTTACTCTTCAGCACTTTTGGCTTCGGTCAAAATCTTCACAAGATTGATTCTTCATACCTAAAAGAAGGCGAGCGAGTTCTTTCTGAATTTTACGAATTTGATAAGAACAACGTGTATCCTAAAGAATATAAACTTCAGTTTTTCAGGAAGTTTAATTCAAAAAAATGCTTTTGCTGTGGAAAAACTAAAATTAAACGCTTCAGAAATAAAGTGGTAGAAAAAAGATACCTCAATGCTTATGATTGATTGCCTTCAGACAACCAAGCATTTTTCGAACAGCTAAACGAGCTTACGGGTGAAGCTGAAAGTGGAAAAGCACTTTACTATAAAATCCAAAATTATTGGGTATTACCTGCCCAATCAAGTCGTACAATGACCGATTACAGAGACATTATCAATGATGAGGATACAGATAAAGAGTATTGGCGAAAAATTGAAGAAAGGTTTGACGAAAGTGTCCTTTATTTTTTGGCTAAGAGCGAGAAATTGAGAAAATTTAAGGACTTTGAAAAACTGGTGAAAACGATTTATGAGACTTCTCCTAATTTCATGTCAGAGAAAAACCGCCCAAAAATGTTAAATGACGAACTAACCGAGCTTGAAGGCTTCCCTGACTTTCTATACTATCGCTCCAAATCGATGCTAAATTTAATTGAACGACTATAACCAAAACGCATATGAGATATTTATTTCATCTCGCTTTTATTCTACTCTTCAGCACTTTGGGCTTCGGCCAAAATCTTAACATGGTTGACGCCTCATACCTAAAAGAAGGTGGACAAATACTAACTGAATTTTATTCGTTTAATACAACCGATGACTTGCGGTGGCAGTACAAACTTCAGTTTTTCAAGAAGTACAACATAAAATACTCCTCGGAAAAAGTAAAATCTTTAAGGTATGAGAGCAAGAAGGTAACTAAACGATTTATTAACGCATTTGACCGTTTACATTCTACCGACAAAAAATTCTTTGAGGAATTGAACAACCTCACCGGTGAAGCCGAAAGTGGGAAGGCACTTTATTATAAAATCACAAACTATTGGTTATTACCTGCTCAATTTGCCCGCAGAATAATCGATTGGAACGACCTTGTAAACGAAGAGGGGTATGTAGATCTTTGGGCTGTTGAACAAAGGTTTGACGAAGCAGTTCTTCTATTTTTATCCAAGAAGGGATACCTTAAAAATTTCAAGAATTTTGAAAATTTAGCCAGAACAGCTAATATCATCTCTCCTGACTATATGGGGCCAGAAATCAAGAAAAAAATGCTTGACAAGTTTAAGGCAAAAAAAGAAAACCACGCTGATTTGATGTACGTCCGCTCTAAATCCATGTTGGCACTCATCGAAGGACTCTAACTAAAAACGGGGTACAACATTCGTAGTACCCCGTTTTTATTCACAATTATTAGTGCTTAATATTTCTTCTTCTCTTTAATCACCTTCTTCTCTTTTTTGATGATTTTCACCTTTCCCTCTTTTTCGCCATCACCACGCAATTCATCCAAATCAATTCCTAATTCTTCGAGTTTTTTCTGAATATCAGCAGGAATTTCTTCTCCTTCTCCCAGTTTGATGACTTTCACTTCCATTTCACCATCGTTGCCTTCGGCGATTTTGATGGTTTTATGACCATCCTCTGCTTCGACATCTACATCGATGGTTTTCCTCATTTTCTTGACCTTCTTGCCATCTTTTGATTTTTCAATGGTGATTTCAACATCTTCCTCAATTTCTATTTCTTCATCAATGTCAATGTCGCCTTCCTTGATTTTGATACGAATATCTTTTTCTTCTCCGTCCTCTCCTTCTTCAATCCAAACAAAATCACGCGCTTCATCTCCTTCTTTGATGATTTTTTCCACTTTCTCATTTCCATCTTCATCAATGGTCTTTTTGATCATGACCATTTTTATTTTCTCTTTCTTTTTGGGAGCAGTCTCGTCTTGAGCTTGTACCATTTGCACAGCAAAAATTGCTATAAAAAGCAATAGTAGATTTTTGAAATTTTTCATACTGAAAGAAAGTTTATTTTAAAATTTGAATTACAAAAATACAAGGAAATTCATTTTCCTCGCAAATCAAAACTGTTATTTCTCTTCTAAAGTTGCACAAAAAAACGGGCACTGAATTACTCCAGTACCCGTATCCAAAAAAACCTTTTTTTGTTTATCGTCTTACCACAAATTGCTTGGTTTTGATTTCTCCATTTGAAATAACAGCCAAGGAGTATAATCCATCTGGCATTTTTCCACTTGGCAAATCAATTCGCAAGTTGGCATCATTTACTATTTGATTTGGAACAAATAATACCATTTGACCCAATTGGTTGAAAATCTGAACATTTACTTCCTCTTCAAAATAACTATCCAATTTCAGATTAATTTCTGACTGAGCTGGATTAGGAAATATTTCATAATCCAAAAGAGGAGTATTCAAATCAACTAAAAATTGTTCTTCAAAAATTTCAGTAGAAGGATGCTCTACCTCCAATTCCAAAACATTATGTCCCTCTTCTATCTTTTTCGCTTCTCCGTCAACAGCTACTCTTGAAGAACAATACGACCACCCACATTCTCCAATATAACCTCCATTCTGCAACTGCCCATTTATGCTGTTTTTATTTTTGCATCTGGTGACTCCATTTTTACAGAAATAGGCTTTCTTTCCATTAGAGCTACATTCCCAATTATCCAGTTCATCTTCGTCTATACAATCGGGTATTCCGTCTCCGTCTGAATCTAAAGAATCATCACAACCATCCCATTGATCACATACATCACCTACTCCGTCACAGTCTGCATCAGCCTGACCAGCATTAGGGGTATTTGGGCAATTATCAGAACCATCTGGCACACCATCTCCGTCTTGATCATTGCCTCCTCCACAGCTTGGAGTATCAATCACTCCATCACAATCATTATCTAAGCCATCGCAAATTTCTGGTGCATTTGGATAAACTGTTGCATCAGTATCGTCACAGTCACCTGCACAAGTCGTGACTCCGTCGCCGTCTTGATCAAAGCCTTCATCTATATTTCCATCACAATTGTTATCGATTCCATCGCAGATCTCTGGTGCATTTGGGTTAACAGTACCTGCATTGTCATTACAATCGTCAGCATTCAAAACATAGCCAGCATTAGACAAATCACAAGCAGCTAATGAATTATTCGGGTTACCAAATCCATCTCCGTCAATATCTGTGTACCAAATTGTATTAGGATTGATGCTTGCATCGCCATCATTACAGTCGGTATTGTCGGCAACATAGCCTTCTGGCTGGTTACAAGAAACTCGTATATCATTCAGATCGCCAAACCCATCATTATCAGCATCACGGTACCAGGTGGAAGCGTCTGTTGCAAATTCATCAATTTCTCCGTCGCAATCGTCATCAATTCCGTTACATATTTCCACTCCAGTTGGTTTTACATCAAAATCGCCATCATCACAATCCAAATCGTTATCTGTATAGCCCAATGGCATTACACAAGCTTGAGTCGTAGAATTTGCATCACCAAATCCATCGCCATCCGAATCCGCAAACCAAGTCGGCCAAAGTGAGGCATCATTATCAACTAGGCCGTCGCAGTCATTATCAAAACCATCACAAACATCTAATGCACCTGGATTGATAGCTCCAATATTGTCGTTACAGTCTTGATCATTCAAAACAAAACCAGCACCAGACAGGTCGCAGCCTGTTTGTGAACTATTTGGATTACCATAGCCATCACCATCAAAATCACCATACCAAATTGTATTAGGATTTAGCCCAGGTTCAGAGTCATTACAATCTTCAAAATTATCCACATAGCCTTCTGGTTGGTTACAAGAAACTTGTATGTCATTCAGATCGCCAAACCCATCATTATCAGCATCGCGGTACCAAGTGGAAGCGTCCGTTGCAAATTCATCAATTTCTCCATCACAATCATCATCAATTCCGTTGCATATTTCCACTCCAGTTGGTTTTACATCAAAATCGCCATCATCACAATCCAAATCGTTATCTGCAAAACCCATAGGCATCGTGCATGCATTCATCGAAACAGCAGCATTTCCAAATCCATCTCCATCGGCATCTTCAAACCATAATGGCCCCACGGTAACTAAAGGATCATTATCGTCACAATCAACAGTATCATCAAAACCATCGTTGTCATTGTCTGCCACCATCATGGCTGTAACGGTAATGGCTCCAACATCATCATTGGAGACTCTGGCCTGTTGATTACTTTGATAAGAAAAAAGAATTGATAGCGATAGCACAGCTACCGCAGCAGAAGTAAGTTTACTCATAGTAAATGTTTTTTTGGTAAAAAAGAGGATCGCTCTTTTCTCAATAATTTGATAAAAAAATTAAAGTAGGAGACCTGATGCAAACAGGGGAGTCGGTGTGCTAAAAAGTATGTTTTAGAAAAAAGCAGATTTTGGAATGGATCGCAAAGCTACGGAAGACCTTGATTATAGAAGGGGGTATTTTACGCATTGGAATTTTTATAAAACATTCGCTTGCCATGCAAGAAAGCGGTAATCAGCAGCAAAACTCCCAGCAACCACATCAAGTATTGTCCTTTGTCTTTTAAAAAATCGATGGCAACTTGGCCCATATAAATATACCCAGCATGCATAATCATAGTGCCCACTCCCGCTGCTATCGCAAATGGAATGGGTTTGAAAGTCACTTCACGTGAAATCAAGGCCGCATTCCAGCCCAACCAATAAGGAATCATGCTTGGATAAACTGACCGCATGGCAACACCAGCAAAAAAAGCAGGGATAGCATAAGGCGTGATGTTTTTTTGAAGTGAGCCCGCACTGCTGTAAGAAAGGCAAGCAATAGCAAGTAGCAAGAAAAGAATAAGTGCCCCCCAATCAAAAACTTTTTTAGTTTTCGGATTTCTGGAAATCCATCGAGTAAAAATTACGGAATACCGAACAAATACTACTTCAATCACCACACAACCGAATGAAAACCAAAGTGCCGATTGCCAATTGCGTTCCATGCTAATTTGGATGGCCATCAAATTGAGTACTCCAAAAGCAGACGAACCAATAACACTAATGATAAAGCCTAAAAGTACAGACTCCCAGAAGCGCATTTCCGTATTAGCAGCTTTTTTTAAAACGGTTCTGGTAGCGATTCCTTTATTCATCTAAACAGTCAAAAGTAAAATGCAGATTAAAATCAAACGAGATGTAAGTGATTCTTAGAATATTGTTTTAATTTTCATTTAAAGTTGTATCACAGCTCTTTTTCCCACTTTCCTAATTTCTTGAAAGTTTTAAGAGAATCGAAAATAAATTTCCAACCTCCAAAAAAGGAAATATAAGGCTCTCCGTTTTTATGATGCGTAATCGAAATGTCATAAAGCAGATTCCAAAGTCGTTTTATTTCTTTGTAAACTTCGCCTGGTTTTTTACCACAATGATACAAATGCCCATACCCTGAGTGTACGCCATTAAATTCAAGAATCGCATAATTCTCTCCTCTTTTCAAACTCTCCAATGATTCGCATTTAATATCATATCGACCATAGAAAATCCCTTCTTTATAATGACTCCATTCATCAAGAATCGCAATCAAGTCATCATCAATTTTATCATCTTGCGTAACTAAACGAGCTCCATTTTTTCTATTGCCAGTGAAAATGAGTTGAAAAAATTCACCCTTGGCAGGCACATAATTCCAGTTCTTTTCCTGTTTTTCAAAAATTTCGTTTTCGAATGGGATAGTTCGCTCATTGCTTTTTACCAATTCACCAATCGTAGAAGATCCATCTCCAAGTACAGACAAAGGCACTTTTTGGTTCAAACCAACGATTTGCCCTTTCTCCTCATTTGGATGACGGACATAAAAGACACCCACTTCTGTTTGATAATCCACCATTTTTTGAGCCATCCAATCTGCTTGCACCAAATGGTGATATTTGCGCAAAGCAGCTTCATCTTCCACCACTCGCACCAACAATCCGACCATTCCACCATCTGGTTTCACTACAAAAGGAAACTCTAAACCTGCTTCTTTTATCGTAGAAAAAGCCGTTTCGAAATCAGTTCCAGGCTTAATTAAAACAGTTGTTGGGTAAGATTCTGGAGGCAGCACTTTGTAGGCATCGGTTTTTGGAAAACCAAAAAAGCCACCAAAAGTAAGACCTGGGTTAGCGGTACTCATCGTCCAAAGCGTTCCAGACTTTAAGGTTCTAAAAATACCCCAAACAATGAGTGGTAAGAGAAACACCCCGTTAGGCAATTTTTCCCAATCGAGTATTTTTTTTAAAAACGACTCCTCATGTTGCTCAGTCGTTTTTGCATCTTCAATCCTTCGGGTAGTGGAGCTCACAACGTATGCTTTTTGATGAAATAGAGACACAAAAAAAGGACTTTCGGTTGAGAATATGGTCATTATTTTCGGTTTTTCTACGAACTGCCCTTCAGAATAGCTGAAATTCATACCTTTAACTTTAGAATTTACCTGACTACTACATGTCTTTTAAACTTCCAGAAATTAAAGTTCCTAAGGTTGTTGAATACCTCGTTTTCGCAGTATTCATAGTAATTTATTTATGGTTTAAGTTTTCTTACCATGAATTTTGGAAAGATGAGTGGCAGGCGTGGCTCGTCGCTCGCGACATGGGGTGGGGTGAATTGGCGGGTTTTCTTTATTACGAAGGTCATCCTGGCCTTTGGTATTTTTATTTAAAAGTTTGGACTCTATTTTCTTCGGGAGCAAATGATCCATTTTTGCTCCAATTGGCACATGCACTCGTCATGGTGGGGGTCTATTATTTGCTCTTTTTTAGGTTGAAAATGCCTTTTTTGGTAAAAGTGCTTTTACTCCTCAGCTATTATCCTTTTTTCGAGTATGGAATGGTGAGTAGGGGTTATGCTTTTGTTATGCTATTGGGCTATGGCATTGTCACTTTAATTGAAAAACCAGAAAAAAATTGGAAATGGCTGGCACTGCTTTTCTTCCTCTTTTGCCAAACAGAGGTTTACGCCGTCATGATGGCTGGAGCGCTCATTTTTTATCTTTTTTTAGAAAAAAGAAAAGCGCTTTATCAAAACTCAAATTTGAGGAATATTGCTCTTGGAGCAGTGGCAGGTTTAGCTGTTTTCATCCTTTCTGTTTATCCAAGAAGTAGTGGCGAAGAATTATCAAGAGCTTATCTTTCTGAGCCGTTTAGTGGCGATACGCTACTCAAAGGATTTCAGGGCATGTTTGCGAATACCTTTTGGATTGGCGCTATTCCCGATACCAATGTTTTTGGAGTTTCGAATTTCGGATTGCTTTTGAGTGTGATAGTGCTTGGCGGATTGATTCATTTTTTCCGAAAGGAGAAAAATCTGCTTTGGACTTTGCTGTTTTTCGTTGGCGGATATTTTGTTTTTTTGGTAACGATTTATACTGGTGGGGTTCGGCAATGGGGTACGTTTTTCATCTTTTTTACGATGATATTGCATTTGTACTTTTCAAAAGCTACCCTTATTCGTGGGACGACTTTGAGTTGTGCCACGAAAGCAACCGCCAGTGGTGGCATGGCTCAAAGTCGTCCCACCACTTCACTGGATATAATCTCCCTACTCTTCCTCACCAGCATCTTCTTTTTCCAAATTAAATACACTGCACTTGCCGTGCAAAAAGAATATCGACATCCATTCTCCAATGCGAAATTGGCTGCTGATTTTATCAAAGAAAAAGTACCTGAGAAAGTGCCAGTTGTGGCTATCAATAAATTTGAAGCAGCCCCTGTCGTTGGTTACGCCAATCGTAAATTTTATGCTCTTCCGGATGGTGAACTTTTTTCTTATTTTAAATGGGTAGAAAAAATCTATCTACCAGCGGAGCAAGAATTGAAAATATTTGCTGAATTCAAAAATGTGGGTGGCATTGTCATTATTTCTCCTAAACAATTGGATAAAAACCGCTACCCTACTGCTCAGCTTTGGAAAACTTTTAACAGTTATAATTTAAAGAATGAAAATTATTATCTCTACTCTTTGCAACGGTAATCAATTATACTTCACAAAAGGAATTTCAAAGCTCCTATAAACAAATAATGAGTTCTAATTGCCAACTTTCTTGCTGCAAATATTCCAGCCACTTTTTAAAATCCTTTTAGTCGTTTTCTCCATGGTGTGTAGTTGTATAAAGTAAAAATACCACCGTTTTTGAAAAACAATAACCTATCCTCAATTTGTTTCTAATTGTAGCACAGGCATCCTGCCTGTGCAAGCCCGAGCATAAGCAAGAATGATCAGCTTTCGACTTATTAAAATTTAGAAATCCTTTATGATAATTTTTTCACGAAAACATTTTCACAGGCAGGGATGCCTGTGCTACTTTCTTTCTTACCTTTGTTTGTAGATGATTGCGCAGAAGACCATACAGGAAATATACGATACCGCAAAGATTGAAGATGTGGTACAAGATTTCATGCCCCTCAAACGAGCTGGGTCTAACATGAAAGGGCTGTGTCCTTTTCATAATGAAAAAACGCCCTCGTTTGTGGTCTCGCCAGGCAAGAATCTATTCAAATGTTTTGGTTGTGGAAAAGGGGGCAACCCTACCACTTTCGTGATGGAGCATGAGAAATTCTCTTTCGTGGAAGCGATACGATACTTGGCCACCAAGTACAATATCGAAATCATTGAAAAGGAAATGACACCTGAAGAGCGCCAAGCGCAACAGATGAGCGATAGCCTTTTTGTGGTTAATGATTTTGCAAAAAAATACTTTCAAGATCAGCTTTTTGAAACAGATAGTGGGAAGAGCGTTGGGCTGAGTTATTTCAAAAGTCGAGGTTTTCGGGAGGAAACGATAAAGAAATTTGCACTTGGATATGCGCCAGCGGGTGTCAATAATTTTCTACAACACGCCAATAAAGAAGGTCATAAAAAAGAAATGCTTGAGAAATTGGGGTTGGCCAAAAATGACCGAGACTTCTTCCGCGACCGCGTGATGTTTACCATTTTCAACCTTTCGGGAAAACCGATTGCATTTGCTGGACGGACACTCAAAAAGAATACAAAAGCTCCGAAATATATCAACTCGCCAGAGACTGATATTTACAATAAAAGTAAATCACTTTTTGGAATTTATCATGCGAAATCTAACATCGCAAAACTGGATGAATGTCTCTTGGTGGAAGGATACACAGATGTAATTTCATTGCATCAGGCAGGTTTTGAAAATGTAGTGGCTTCTTCTGGAACGTCTTTGACGCGAGAGCAATTGCGCCTCATCAAACGCTTCACTCCTAATCTAAAAATCATTTATGATGGGGACAAAGCAGGTATTAAAGCGGCGTTGCGGGGGTTGGATTTAGCATTGGAAGCAGACCTGAATGTGCGCATCGCCCTGATTCCAGATGGAGAAGATCCTGACTCCTATTTGCAAAAAGTTGGCGCGACTGCTTTTCAGGAATTTATTGATAAAGGGGCAAAAGATTTTATTCTTTTTAAAACAGAAATACTACTCGAAGAAGCA
>CALDSS010000022.1 GCA_937924495.1 uncultured Saprospiraceae bacterium | reverse complement strand
TTACCTTCACACCTTCAAAAAATAAAAGATGAAGAAGTTGAGAATTCGTGTAGTGATTGCCCTTTTATTTCTTGCCAATGTTACATTTAGCCAAAATCATCTGGCTGGAACGATTGGCTATGCGTTGCCTATTTTAGATGGTGGAAATGGCATTCACCTTGGTGTCAATCCTTCTTTCGAACTATCACAGTATTTTGCGATTGAAGCTCAACTATCTTACACGTATGCAAAAATTAATAAATTTATTTCAGGTGAGCCAGCCAAACAAAACGCTTATAATGGAGTAGCAGGTGGCAGGCTGTATATTGTCGAATCAGAGAAATCCTTCAGGCCCTACATCAATTTCTTGGTAGGAATACTTTATAGTATAGAAAACGACCCAAATTTGATGGAAAAAAGTACGGAAACACTCCTGGGTTATTCGGCAGGTATTCATTGTCTGATTGATAAAAAATATACCATCGGACTTGCCTCAGAAACACCTGGTTTTTTTGTTTTAAAAATCGGATATCAATTTTAAATTATGATAAAGGAAAAATTCAACCTTACTGGAAAAGTAGCTGTCATCACAGGTGCTTCAAAAGGAATTGGCGAAGCTATAGCGCGTGGCATGGCAGAGTTCGGAGCCATAGTCGTGGTCAGTAGTCGCAAGCAAGCAGCCGTAGATGCGGTGGCTGAAAAGTTCAAAAATGAAGGATTGGAAGCAGTGGGAATCGAATGCAACGTCGCAGATTATGCGCAGTGCGAATCTTTGATTCAACAGACCATGGATCATTATGGTCGTATTGATATTTTGGTCAATAATGCCGGTACCAGCCCCTATTATGGACCGATTGAAAAAATGATTCCGGGGGCATACCAAAAGACAATGGATGTCAACTTGAATGCACCGATGTATTTGAGTAATCTGGCATTTCCACACATGAAAAGACAGGGAGGTGGAAGCATTATCCATATTTCATCTGTAGAAGGATTTCATGCTTCGAAGATGATGGCAGCTTACAATATGAGTAAAGCGGCCTTGCTCATGTTGTGCAAAAACCAAGCAGCAGAATGGGGTCGTCATAAAATACGTGTGAATGTAATTTGCCCTGGGTTTGTAAAAACAAAACTCAGCGCCGCCCTACTCGACAATGAAGAAATGAACAAAAACCTCTTGAGAAATATTCCGCTTGAAAGAGCTGCCGAACCAGAAGAAATGGCTGGCTTGGCTTGCTTCCTTGCTTCCGATGCAGCGAGTTATTGCACGGGCGCAGCGATGGTGAACGATGGCGGGTTTCTGCTGTCTCCTTTAATGTAAGAAATGATTTTTATAGATGTAAATACATTGTAATAAAAATCATTTAAAATTCTAAAGCGGCTATTTTTTGCAACCTCTTTTTAGTAGTAGAACTAAAAGTGTTGATGATTTTTTTTGTAAAAAATTCGTAGCTCGCGCGAACTTATAAATTTTTGATATGAAGCAGAATAACCTTTCTCGCAATCCGCACCAAACCATTCTTTTGGGGTTAGGGGTTGTACTTCTTATAAGTTTTTTATTTGATTGTGATACGATTGACCTACAAATATTGGATACTTATATCGTAACGGATCCTTTTCACTTGGCGATAATTTTTTCAGCACCGTTGGCCATAATGGCTGGAATTTATTGGTGGATAGCTCACAAAAAAAAACAACTCACTAATTGGCTAACGATGGGGCATATTGCTTTTTCGCTCTTTTCAATTTTGACTATCCTTTTTATTCTTTGCGAAAAAGAATCGAACCTTTTAGGCAATCCTTACGATGTGGTTGGATATTGTATGTGGGCCTTCGCACTTGGGCAAGTCCTATTTTTTACAAATATAGGAGTGGCGTTTTTCCAGAAATAAAAACCGCCTGAAGCACAAAAAAAAGAAAGAGTGAATCCCACCTTTTCTATTGATTGATATTGTATTTCTCCATCCTTCGATAAAGCGAACTTCTCGTCAAGCCCAATGTTTTAGCAGTGGTTGCAATTACATTTTCATGAAACTGTAGTGCCTTTTTTATCATTAAAATTTCGACCTGCTCCTTAGTTAACTCGCCTACTTGGGGCATATTGATAACGCCCCCCTTCATGCTATTTTGATACTGGGATTTGAATTCATCAGCAGTAATTTTATCATCAGCAGACATGAGGACGACTCGTTCGACTAAGTTTTTTAATTGGCGAATATTGCCATGAAACTCCTGTTGTTGCAGCCAATGTATGGCGTAACCTTCAATACGTAAATCGGGGCGATTGAAGAGGGCTTTCATATTTTTGACATAAAAGTTGACCAACAGCGGAACATCCTCAGAACGCTCCCGAAGTGGCGGAATTTCAAGTTCCATCAAATTGATTCTATAAAAAAGGTCTTCACGAAAGGTGCCCTCGTTCACCATTTTTTCTAAATCTTTGCCAGTTGCAGAAATGATTCGAACATCAATTCTTGTGGTTTCATTGCTGCCCAATACTTTAAACGATTGCTCGTGCAAAACCCGCAGCAATTTAGCCTGACTACTCATTTCCAAATCGCCAATTTCATCTAAAAAAATAGTTCCGTTATTTGCCATCTCGAAACGCCCCTTGCAGCCTGCCACTGCATCAGTTGAAGCGCCTTTTTTATGGCCAAACATTGTGCGCTCAAAAAGTGCGGAGGAAATTCCACCCAAATCAGCTTTCACAAAAGGTTGCTTGGCGCGAAAACTTTGGGAATGAATGGCCTCGGCAATCAACTCTTTTCCAGTACCACTCTCTCCCGTGATAAGGACACTCGCATCCGTTTGAGCAACTCGTTTGGCGAGATTCAGAATATCTAAAAATAAGGGAGATTCACCAACTATATTTTCAAATGCACGAAGCTCACTTCTTCCCAATGGCTTGTGCGTCTTTTTTTGCAAAAAAAGTAAAGTCTTGATAGATGCCAAAAGACGTTT
>CALDSS010000021.1 GCA_937924495.1 uncultured Saprospiraceae bacterium | reverse complement strand
TCTGCATATTTAAAATAAATATCTTCCAACTCCTTTTTTCCTCGATAAGAAGGAATAATCAATTCAAAAAGACCTTGCGATTTGATATATCGCCCTGCCTCATAATACTCGTAGGCTTTGTTATAGATAGTCTTTGAATCTCCACTCGTTCGGATCTTCTCATATTCAGTTTTGCAAGATGCTGTGAACAGCACAATGCAAAGTCCAAAAAACAACCAATTGACCAAGGCTTTTTTCATAAGGGCGCAAAATTAAGAGGATTATTTAAATAATGGCATAATTCACTGTAAACAAAGAGGGTAAATGTGGTCGAAAAGGTTGTTTAATGGTTACTTTAAAACTATTTTCACATTTTTGGATTCTTTTTAGACGCATTTGAGAAAACACCATGTCACCAAACAAACTCGAAGAGTTTCGGATTTATTACAATCATACCATTCACCTCGCTGGTTCAAGTCTTCTTCCAACCCAAATAGCAGAACGCTGGTTCAAGTTTCCAAAACTTGAATTCCATATAACGCCCGTCTATGACGGAAACATGGAAAGCTAAGTTGAAAAATTAAGAAAAGGATGCATATTGAAGTGCTGCAAAAATATCTTCTTTCTCAAGGTAAGGGTAGCTTTTCAAAATTTGCTCAAAATTATAACCTTCGGCTAGTAGACCAATGATGGTACCTACCATAACGCGCATACCGCGAATACATGGCTTGCCTCCCATTACTTTTGGGTCAAAGGTTATTCTATTTAGTTGTTTCATTATGAACGTTTTATCAAATATAAAACGAATAACGTTGAAAAGAAATTAAGCGTTCAATTATGGCATTTAGCCTTTCATCAAGCAGCAGCAGATTTAAAAGTCAATTCTTTCCAACGTTCTACCACGTGAGCCGCCAAAATCGGAAGAAAAGCTGGTGTAATATCAGCAGGAAGCAAGGCAAACATTTTATCTAAAACAGTTTTCGTTTTCAATTCAGGAGTTTCTTCGGCAAGTGATCTGAGTTTTAAGGTAAATTTAGTTTTATAGGCTTGGAGCTCCACCAGCTCGGTAGTATCTTGAATTCTTTGAAGTGCTTCATCTGAAAAACTCCCATCTTCCAGTGCTCTTCTCATTTCTGCAAAATCAGAATTAATTTTTTCAAGCATGTTTTCAGTATGTTTTTCTTTATTCATTTTCCTTATTCTTTTTATTGCGAATTTGTCTTTGAAGGTTTTTGTAAAAGATAATTTGGTCTAAAATTCTATCGACTTCTGCCTCTTTTTCTCTTTTTCCTCCAAAAGCTTTTTCAAAATCTTCGGGATAAAGATCCATTAATTTCAGATAGTCATAGTAGAATTTCAACTTTTGAATGATAAGTTTTTCGTTCATAGTTGTTTGCAATTGCGGAGTTCTAATTCAAATATACAAAAAGAAATGTTTCAAGATATTAGTATCCCATTTCAAATATAAAAGCGTATCATTTGAAATGGTTATGTCTGTTTCAGTTTTTAAATTATTTTCACATTTTTAAACCTGTTTGTGAAATGTAATTTTTGAGAAAACACCATGTCACCAAACAAACTCGAAGAGTTTCGGATTTATTACAATCATACCATCCATCCTGAATTGATGCGGATGGAGAAAAAGCGTTGGCGCCTGCTTCGACTTTTCTTTTTATCTTTTCTATTTGTCGCTGTGGTGATGGGGTTGAGTGTGTTTTTGGATATTCTAACGGTCACCTTGTTTTTGTTGATTCCGGTGGGTTTTTATATGACCTATTTGGTTTATCAGTTTCAAAAATTTAGAAGTACGTTCAAGCCCAATGTCATGAACCTCGTCCTCGACTTCATGGACAATGATGTGAATTATGGCACTTTGAAATACGAGGAAGAAAAGTTCATTCCTAAGAAAGAATTTCTGGGCAGTAAAATTTTTGTCACAACAGCAGATGAATATAAAGGTGAAGACTACATCGAAGGTCAGTTGGGCGAGTTGCTGTTCAGGATGTGCGAATTAAAAGTCAAAGAATTTTCAAAAGTTAGAACGCGACTCAATTATGTTTTCAGAGGTGTTTTCATGCACGCGACCTTAAATTATGATGTGCATGGTTCTATTTTGATTTTGCCCCGTGAGTTTCGCCAATACCTTACCCGTACAATAAAGCAGTTCAATCGCCTTGGCGGCAAAAATGTAGAAGACCACCTCAGCAACTATCTCTTCAATGAGGCGTTTTTGACTTATGCGACAGAAGATGCTCCGTTCAGGCAATTACTTTCTCCTGAAATGCAGGAGGCTATTGTAGAATTTCGAGAACGGACAGAGAAAGAAATTTATATGTCCATTTTAGGAAAAGAAATCTACATTGCCGTGACCGAGCATAAAGATTTGATGGAGCCATTTATTTTTCAGTCCAATGTGAGTTTTGACCTCATCCGAGAGTTTTTTGAAGATGTGCAGTTGATGATTCAGATAGTCGCAGAGTTTGATGAGAAGAATTAGTTGGGACACAGAGTTGCACAGAGGAGACACAGAGATTCACAGAGTTTTTAATCATGGTACAAAACATTCTTATAAAAATATTGCTTGCTCCTTTTTCTTTGCTTTACGGCATCGGGATTAGCATTCGCAATTTTTTGTACCGAAATGGTTTGCTGAAAGGAATCGTTTTTAGTGTACCGTTAATTTCTGTAGGTAATTTATCCATTGGTGGTACGGGCAAAACGCCGCACATCGAATATCTGATTCGATTACTCAAAGATTATATCGAAGTGGCTACTTTGAGTAGAGGCTATCAAAGAAAAACAAAGGGCTATCTCGAAATTAAACCCAGCTTTAACGCAGAACAATCAGGAGATGAGCCATTGCAGTTTGCTCGAAAATTTCAAGATATTTTGGTTTCGGTAGGAGAAGATCGCTCTTATGCGATTCCGAAAATCATGCAGAACCACCCAGAGACGGAGGTGGTTTTATTGGATGATGCATTTCAGCACCTTTCGGTGAAACCAGGACTGAATGTTTTGTTGACGGAGTATGGCAAGCCATTTACGCGTGATTATTTATTGCCTTCTGGCAGATTGCGCGAGTGGCGTTCCTCTTATGAGCGGGCGGATGTGATTGTGGTTTCTAAATGTCCACATGAAATGACGGAAACGGAGAAAGACAAAATGACTGCTGAAATTAATCCTTTTCCACATCAAAAAATATTTTTTTCCAAATACGATTACGGCTATCCTTATTATATTTTCAATTGGTCGCAACGATTTCGAATTGATCCGGATTGGGATGTATTGGTGATTTGTGCTATTGCGAACACTGATTATTTGCTCAATAATCTAAAACCATTAGTTAACTCCGTCAAAGTCCTTGCTTTCGAAGATCATCACTTTTTCAAAGCCTACGACATTGGCCGTTTGAAAGAAACTTTCGATAAAATAGACTCCAAGAAAAAAGTCATCATCACTACCGAAAAAGATGCGATGAGATTGGAATTGCACCGTCAGTTTTTGATTGAAAACCAATTGCCAATTATGGTTTTGCCCGTTGAGGTTTCTTTCTTATTTGATGAAGGTGGAAAATTTGATGATGTGGTCAAGAATTTTCTATTGAATTTTAGGTCGTAATTTTTTTAGTCGGAAGCTATAGTTTTTTCATCTGTTACTGCTTCTTTCCTCAACTTCCTAATTATTTCCACCGCCAAATAAATCACAAACCCCAAAACTAACAACGCCGCTCCCATCAAGTTTTCGTTGATTTGTTGAATGATAAAAAAGTCGTAAAGACCATGCAAGCTGATAGCGATGAGTAGCCCTCGAAGAATATAATTCCACTGTTTTTCTTTATTGAATTTGGCCAAACCAAAATAGTAACCGATGATCACTCCAAAAGCTGCATGAATCGGAACTGCTGTAAAGGCCCTCACCAAAACACTCGTCCAATCATACTGATAAGCATAGAGGAAATTCTCAACAGAAGCGAATCCCATTGCTGCTGTAGCGGAGTAAATGATACCATCCAATCGCTCATTGAAAAATGATTGATGATAGGGATAAACGTAAACCACGAGACTTTTAACAAATTCTTCACTCGCTGCGACTATCAAAAAGGCAATGACAAGCGTCTTCCAGATGTTGATGTTTTGCTCAAGGGCAGTTGTACTGACCCAAGATTCCCAAAACAACAACGGAATAGTCCCTAAACCTCCCAACAAAAATGTGATGACCAGAGGCCAAAGTTCCTCCTTTTCATATTTGTCAATTTTGAAAATAAAAAAGCAAATAAGAAGAACAGGAAGCGCAGCAATCGAGTATTTTAAAATGTCATCCATGCCCACAAAGTTAATTCATATACACTAAGTGATCCCTCAACCAAAACTTAGGCAGGCAATTTGGTATCTTTACACTGTTCTTTGAAAAATTTCGTGGTCGGTTTGGAAATGAAATTTTATGATTGGTAGGAAAAAAAATCTCATTTTTGAATCGACTTAAATCACGAAGTTTTCCAAAGAATCTTGATAATTGACAATGTTTAGAAAACTCACTACATATCTTTTGACTTTGATGTTCTGCATTTTGGCTTTCGCCAAATTGGAGGGGCACGATTGGGTAATGCAAGACAAAGCCGTTGCTGCTTTGGGCAATTTGGGTTTGTATTCAGATAGTACTTTTAGCAGCAATACTGTTTCATTTTATAAGGAAGGCGCATTGTTTAGATTGTTGGGAGAGACCAAACAATTGCATGAAGATGATACACAAAGACAATTGTACAAGTGGTACAAAGTGCAAGGGCAAAACGGTAAAATCGGTTGGCTGTTTGGTGATATGATTGTTGTGATGGTGCCCAATGATAAAGTTGCGGAAGCAGTTCAACCCTTCAATAAAAAGCAATATGATTTTGGTCCTAAAATTGGAAAAGCAGCTATTTGGATAGGAAAAGTTGAAGGACGAGATATTGTGGATCAGAATCGCTATTCCTACAAAGAAGAATTTCTGATGGTGACCAATGAACTGGGAAAAACATCTGCCATTGAATTGAACAGCAATCGCCTGCAAGGTTCTACTCATGTCCGAAAAATGGAAATCGAAGAGCTGACAGGTGATGAGTTTCCTGAAATTTTACTACAAAAAATAAGCTACTCTAAACGCGAATATTATAGCAATCTTAATGCTGAAATCTATTCCTTCAAAGAAGCAATGGCTGAGAAGGTTTTTGAAGAAACGATGAACCTTTCCAGTCAAGGAGCAGATTCGCCACTCAAGTATAAATACCTCGATGCGCGTCCGGGCAAAATTCGTTTTGAATACATTCAGTCGGTAAACTGTAACACTGGCAAGTGTCTAAAGCATTTCACAGATACCTATTTTTGGAATGCAGATAAATTTATTTTTGAAAATCTTCGAACACCCTATCGCTCACCGGTAAAGGGGGCACTGAAGAATACAAATGTTCGATTAAGAAAAGGTATTGGATACTTGACCGATGATATTGCGGTCTTGAAGCGTGACAATATGCTACGCATCATCAGAGAAGAATCTAAGACTGTGAAAGTTGATGGCAACCCAACACCAGCAATCTGGTTTTATGTAAAAGATGAACTTGGTCGTCAGGGATATTTGCCTGCTGATGAAGTTGAATTTTTGAATATCAGCCATGCTGCTCTTTTGAATGGTTATTATCATTCTACTTCTTCCATCATTGATGAGCGCGATTTTGTAAAAGTGCGTACTGAAGACGGTTTCTCCAACCGTTAAATTCCCTACCTTTGCAGCCTTTTGTAGCACAGGCATCCTGCCTGTGAGATAATTAACGTAAAAATTGATGTTTTCTAATTGATGACAACTGAGTGGATTCAATCATATTGTCAATAAAAAAACATCGTTATACAGGCAAGGATGCCTGTGCTACATACTTTGAATAAATGAGCAATCTTTTAGAAGAAATAAAGAAAAGGCGAACCTTTGGAATTGTATCTCACCCAGATGCAGGTAAAACGACTTTGACAGAAAAACTACTTCTTTTTGGAGGAGCGATTCAGGTCGCAGGAGCAGTAAAGTCCAATAAAATCAAAAAGACCACAGTTTCGGATTTTATGGAAATTGAGAAGCAGAGGGGTATCTCGGTAGCGACTTCTGTGATGGCTTTTAATTATAAAGATGTCAAGGTGAATATTCTCGATACGCCAGGTCACAAAGACTTCGCAGAGGATACTTTTAGAACTTTGACGGCGGTAGATTCAGTGATTGTGGTGATTGACGTGGCAAAAGGGGTGGAGGAGCAAACCGAAAAACTGGTAAAGGTCTGCCGCATGCGTGATACCCCGATTATTGTTTTTATCAATAAACTCGACCGCGAGGGGAAGGATGGTTTTGACCTCTTGGATGAAATTGAAGCAAAGCTTGGTCTCAATGTTTTGCCAATGACTTGGCCGGTAGGTATGGGGCAACGTTTCAAAGGAGTTTATAATATTTTTGAAAAAGAGTTGAATCTCTTTATGCCGCACAGCAAGCAAGATATTCCAGAAGAAGTGATTGCAATCACGGATTTGAAGGATAAAACATTGGAGGAACAAGTAGGCGCAGATTTAGCAAATGAACTCAGAGAAGAAGCTGAAATTTTACATGAAGTTTATCCTAATTTTTCAAAAGAGGCTTATCGCAAAGGAGAAATCTCGCCGGTATTCTTCGGTAGTGCGATTAATAATTTTGGGGTAAAAGAACTTTTAGATTGTTTTGTGAATATTGCTCCTGACCCGCTACCACGCGAGACAGAAGAGCGAGAAGTTGCTCCGACTGAGCCGAAGTTTACAGGTTTTGTTTTTAAAATTCATGCGAACATCGATCCGCGTCACCGCGACCGAATTGCATTTATGCGGATCTGTTCTGGTACGTTTAAAAGAAATACAAACTATCTTCATGTTCGCCAGAAAAAGAAAATGAAGTTTTCGAATCCGACTTCTTTTATGGCCTCTAAGAAGGAAATTGTAGAAGAAGCATTCCCTGGCGATGTGGTCGGTTTGTATGATAGCGGTAATTTCAAAATTGGGGATTCATTAACGGAAGGAGAAGTTTTACATTTCAAAGGGCTACCAAGTTTCTCCCCTGAAATTTTCCGATTTGTGGATAATAAAGACCCGATGAAATACAAACAATTTCAGAAGGGAATTACGCAGTTGATGGATGAGGGAGTTGCCCAATTGTTTACCCGTGAAATGGACGGACGTAGAATTATCGGAGTAGTTGGTGCACTGCAATTTGAGGTGATTCAATATCGGATGGAACAAGAGTATGGCGCACGAGTGTCGTATGAACCAACTAACTTCCGCAAGGCGTGTTGGGTTACTTGCGAGGATGAGGCAGCGCTTAAAAATTTCAAACAACGTCGTAAGCGAGATTTGGCGAAAGATAAGGAAGGAAATCTTTGCTTTATGGGTGAGTCAGAGTGGATGTTAAAAATGACACAAGAAAATCACCCAGAGGTGAAATTCCACTTCACATCCGAATTTCAGTAACAATAACTCAATTTCAACCGTCAGAAATACGCATAAAATCTATACAATGAAAAAGCTATTCACTTTTCTACTCTTCGGGTTTTTATTGAATGTAGCAGTATTTGCGCAAGATGCCGAGGCGCCCGCTTCTGCATGGCAAACGCTTGGGAAGATCACTTTCAAAAAGCAATACGACGATTTGTTAGGTTTTAAAATCGACATTCCTGTTTTTAGTGATGACGTGAGAGCGATTGATGGCCAAGAAATCACTTTGAGAGGTTACATCGTTCCGACTCAAGGATATAAAAGTCATAATGAATTTGTCTTCTCTGCTTTTCCATATAACATGTGTTTCTTCTGCGGCGGCGCTGGCCCTGAAACGGTTATCGAAGTCGCAACGGTGGAAGCGATTGAATACACTGCTGACCCGATTGTTATCAAAGGAAAATTGGCTCTGAATGATGAAGATCCGAATCGATTGATGTATGCTTTGTCGGGAGCGGTTTTGGTGGAGGAGTAGTACTTTTTGTTTTTTAAAAATCCGCCTCCGTATAAATTATTTCAAACTCCCCCTGCTGGATATCAGATTTGATAAACTTGATGCGCTCATCACACCAGGCAATTTTGCTGGGTTTTTCATCTAAAGTAGCATTGACATATTCAGCGACCATTTTGCAATGTTCGGGTTTGGTGCCCGTACATCCTTCTGGATCAAATAGATCAACGGAGATGATGATACTTTCAAAAGCACCTGCAGGAACTTTGACGGTTTCTTCTACTTCTCCGCGAATATCATTCAATGTTTTATAGGACACTTGTAATTCTTCACCAGTGTTATTTCTCACGTAAACGGTGTATTGATAAGAACATTCGCAAGAGAAAAATCCGATGATGATAAAAATCGAGAATAAGAGTTTTTTATACATGGTTTCGAAAATTTAGTTTTGGAGAATTGATGTAAAATAAATTTGAATTTGCTGTACTAAGTATGCTGTATCAACTATGACTGCTGAACAGCTCTACAGAGTTCAAGTGGTCAAATTAGACTTGGGCATAAATCTGAAGTTGTTTAAAAAATTCATTGATTGGCTACAGGCGGCAAATTTTATCCTGCATGGCGTTAAAAATCCTCGTCGATACTAAGGTGTCGCCTTCGGTTTCTGCCTTATTCAGAATAAAATTTTCTCACTTTCGCGAAATCATGAATTTTTAAACAACTTCTATATTTAGATACGAAATGACATTATTTTTAATTGAAAAATAGCGAAAAAAAAGCCAAGTACTTAAGATTGATGTAGATTGCCAAAAAATGAAATACACGCTTAAATTTACAATGCTTAGTTGTTTAAATTATATTTCAACTCCTGATTGGTATTATTGAAGTTGTTTAAAAACTCATTGATTGGCTACAAGCGGCAAATTTCATCCTGAATTACGTTAAAAATCCTCGTCGATGCTAAGGCATCGACTGTGGTTTTCGCCTTATTCAGAATAAAATTTTCTCACTTTCGCGAAA
>CALDSS010000020.1 GCA_937924495.1 uncultured Saprospiraceae bacterium | reverse complement strand
ATCCAACGACGTCCAATATTTCAATGCCATCCTCAACTCACCATACGAATACTTTTCACCAAAATGATCTTTGGCAACCGTCAGTGATTCAGGTTTATTTTTTAGGAAATAAGCAGTCATCTCTTTTACTTTTTCACGGTCAATAATTTTAAAAATATCGACCTCACCCGTTGCAATAAAATGAGAAAGATGGCCTTCAATGGTTGTTTGAACGAAGCCTCTATCTTTGGCTATTTCTTCAATCGTTTTTCCTGCTTGAAACATTTCGAGTGAAACAGTTTTAGTATCTTTTTTCTTTGGTTTTGTTTGCGCTTGAAGTGCTGCTTCTGCCACAGACAAATCTGTTTTGATGCCTAAACCTGTGCAATATTTTTGAATCATTTCAGAAATTTCGATTCCGTATTTTTTCAATTTCTTATCACCAAAACCTTCAATCATTTTGAAAGACTTAGTCGTCGTTGGCAAAAATTTAATGACTGACCGAATGGCACTATAAGGCAATATTTCATAACCACTTAAACCCTCTTTTTCAGCCAATGCCTTTCGCCACTCTACCAGTTGCGTATATAATTTTGGATGCAAAATATCTTTTGGAACTGTTGAACTTGGCTTCCCTTTTCCACGTGAGGCACGGCCTTTTGATTTATCAAAATCGACCTCCGCATCGGCAATTGTTTTGACGTATTCTTTGGATGAAAAGCCAACACTTGAGACAGCGAAACAAGCCTTTTTTATAAATAATTGTCGTCTGATTTCTTTCAGTTTTTCGGTTGCTTTTTCACCAATGGAAGCATTGTCAGTTGTCACGGAAATACTTTTTACAGCAGGAAAAATTTCTTTATTTATTTTTTCAAAATAATAAACACTTGCCTTTTTGATCCGTTCGTTGATAGCGGCGTCTTGGGTTGGCAGTCCATCAAAATGATAAAACTGATGTACCAACCAAGGTTTAAATTTCATTGAAATTTCTACTAATTCAGTTTCTATCTTATTCCAAACACTTTGCACTTCGTTGAGCGATTCCGTGGACAATGTTCTTTCATTTTCCAAGAAAACACGAATTGCCCCTTTCATCGCCCACACCGTTTTTTCAAAATCAAACAACTCTAAAATCAATCTTTTCTCGTAGTTCTTTTTGGCTTCCGCCAAATGTTTTTCATCGGGTGCGTTCTTCTCTGAATGTTCGGAATAGGTCTTCACGGCTACATCGGTTTTCACACCACCGTAGCCAATTTTAGAACGCAAAACAATTCCCTCAAAACTTCGGCAACGACTCAATGCCACATAAACTTGCCCATGAGCAAAAGCGGCAGCCGCATCAATTATCGCTCGCTCAAAAGTCAACCCTTGACTTTTATGAATCGTAATTGCCCACGCCAATTTTAGCGGATATTGGCTGAATGTTCCTACCACCTCTTCTTTGACTTCTTTCGTTTTTTCGTCGAGTGCATATTTTACATTGTCCCAATCTGCAACAATTACTGGAATATTTTTTTCATCACCTGGACATTTTACTAAGATTTTGTCTTCATCAAAACCAATAATTTTTCCAATTTTTCCATTATAATATCGACGGTCTTCTTCTCCAATATCATTTTTGATAAACATCACCTGTGCGCCCATCTTGAATTCCAAAACCAGTTCCGTCGGATAGGCATGTTCTGGAAAATCACCATCAATGGTTGCTTTGAATTTATGCGATTTTGTTTTGAGCGTTTTCAACTTTTCATCGTTGATAGATTGTGCCGTTGCGTTGTGCGAACTTAACGTGATGTATCCTTCATCTTCACCAGGAGCGAAGTTTGGGATATAACGACTGTTCAAAGTATCCAACACTTTTTGGTCGAGTTGATTGTTTCGCACCCGATTGAGCAAGTCAATAAAAATCGTATCCGATTGTCGATAAATATGTTTCAACTCAATCGAAATCGGGTTACTCGCCTGCAATGCTTTGCTTCCAAAAAAATAGGGCGTCTCATAATGCTCGCGCAACATATCCCAGTCGTGCGGTTTGACGACGGGTGGCAACTGATGCAAATCTCCAATCATCAATAATTGCACGCCACCAAAAGGTTTATTGCGATCTCTGAATCGTTTCAACACATCATCAATCGAATCCAACAAATCGGCGCGCACCATACTTATCTCATCAATGATCAACAAATCAATACTTCGAATGAGATTGATTTTCTTTTTTGAAAATTTTCGTTTTCGACTCAAATCCGATTTACTCCCCGGCACAAATGGCCCAAACGGCAACTGAAAACACGAGTGAATCGTCATGCCTTTCGCATTGATGGCCGCCACGCCCGTCGGCGCCACCACCACGGATCGTTTAAAACATTCCTCTTTCACTCGATGCAAAAAAGTCGTTTTCCCCGTGCCCGCTTTTCCGGTCAGGAAGATATTCTTATCCGTATTTTGAATGTAATCGAAGGCAAGCTCGATTTGTGGATTGGCCATTGGTTTTCTCACTTTTGTTTTGAAGGCGTATGTTTGGAGTAAAGATAGGGAAAAGACGTGAATGTTAATATATCGCAATAAATAGAGATTTTCACCCCCTTTTGTCACGTTTTTAAGATTAGCTGCATAATGTTGTTGAAAGCAGCTGCATGATTCATTTAACTTTAGAGCTTTGCTCTACCAATTTTAAAATCATGAAAAATTCTTTTTATAAATTTCTTTTCACACTATTACCGGTTATCCTGATTTTTTCCTGTACGAAAGAATCAGATACATTGACGACCACTACGACCAATCCTCCACCTGTTCAAAGCACGGACACCTATATCATCAGCGGTTTGGTAAAAGACACGCTCAACCAACCCATAGGAGGAGCTAGTCTCAAAGCTTATTTTGATGATTTGGAAATAGAAACCATGTCTGATATGGATGGAAATTATGAGTTTGAAATTCCTAAATCAAAGACGGGAGGATACATCGTAGCGGCAAAAGAGCAATATAATCGTTCCATAAAATCCATACAACAAACATCAAATTCAATTGCAAAAAATATTTTCCTAATTAACAATCAAGAGATTTCTTCTGAAAATTTAAAGTTGGAATTAGACAGTTTATTAATTATTCGTGGGAGAACCGTTACTGAAATGGGACAACCTATAGAAGGATCAAAAGCTCTATTTCAAGGAATGACAAATATTAATATGACTTTAGGGCTTACTTTTGGACATGACGAAACTGATGAACATGGAGACTTTGAAATAATCGTTGAAAATAAAGATTATGCATCAAAACTTGTAAGAACAGCGTTTTCAGGCACTTGTTGGAAAGGGTTTGCCAAGCCCATTTTAGATGATGAACCAATAGTTGAACTGGGAGATTTTGTTTTAAAACAGGAAACACTAAAACAATTCTCAACCAATACCTCTATTTCTAATTGTAGCTCACCCGATGCAACGAGTATTTTATATTTCCTTGACGACCTTCATTTATCCCTTTATAACGAACCCCTCGGGAATTTGTCTATGGAATACTGTACAGATTCAAATCAATCTGACATGCTTTACATTGGAGTACAGAATGAAGATAAAACCGAATTTAATGGTACCCTTCAGGCCATTGGCCAAGCTCAGGGCATTACCAACAATTTTGACCTTTGCGCACCTGGAGACCATTTTCTCGAAATAGTTATGGACGGTGACACAATTACAGAAACAAATCTAAATTACGATGAATCAACTGGCATTTTACTATCCCCTACATTAGGTGAAAGAAATTATTTCTTCAGTTTTAGTGGAGTTGGTGGAGGTAGCCTACAGATAGCAGGTGAAATAGTTATTCGCTATAGAAAAATCGATTTTTTAACTTGTTTAGACAGGAATGCTGAACCTATTTTTGAATTCGATAGCAACTTTCCTTCCTTTATAAATTTAATTGAATCTACCAGCGATGTAGTTTCAGGTGTCGCATTTGGAAAGATAAAAGTGGCAGCAGATGGAAGTCTCCAAGATGCCAAAATAAGATTTAGAATCATCAAATAATCCATTGAATTCAATCATCATACAAGAATTAAAAAACGGTAATCGAGCCACACAAAAGGCCGTTTACTACGAGCACGCCGACAGACTCATGGCTATCGTTCTGCGATACCTTGGGTCTGTCGCTGATGCAGAGGAGGTGATTCAAGATACATTTGTTCGGGTGTTCGAAAAGATAGATTCTTTTGACTCAACACGTGGTTCTTTTAAATCTTGGACTTCAAAAATTGCCATCAACTTCGCACTCATGGCTTTGCGCAAAAAGAAGCAGATCGTATTTTATGAAGAAGATTTACATGCTGCTCTGAATGTTGTTTCCAATCAAGCAATTCAAAAAATTGAGGAAGAAGAAGTCGATCAGATTATTGATTCGCTTGACGAAAAATATGCAGTGATTTTCAAACTAAAAGCAATCGAAGGTTTTAGTCATCAAGAAATTGCACAACTATTAGGCATTAAAAAAGAAGCCTCTCGAACCATTTTTTCAAGAGCGAAAAAACAACTCCAAACCATTTTCGATAGCAACAATTTCTCTACCTCTAAAAAAGGTATATTATGAAAAAGAA